>JAUCGL010000271.1 GCA_030378105.1 Candidatus Halobeggiatoa sp. HSG11
GATAATTCTTCTTTGAGTGAGTGAGCTGCTTTCATTATTTAGGGGTTATATTTTTGGACAATTTATAATTTTAAACCTTTTTTGTCCTACTTGCTCTTCTTTTTTCTTACTTTGTCCTGTACAAAGAATTGGGATACAAAAATTAGTCAAAATAGTTGTTTTTCGACAGGCTAGATAAATACATCATAACTGATGTTTTTTACCCTTCAAATATAACCATAATTTATCCATTTGTTCATTAATTCTCTCAACCTACTGCAATTTATATATTTTGGCTCATTTAATAAATAAAATATATACATAAATAAGGTGCGATTAACTGTTGATGGATGACTTATTTCTCTCATTCTATTCTTTTTTATAGATTATTTGAGTGATTCATATTATAATACTTTTGTCAATGCGTTAAGTCTTAAAAGCGTTAAGTCCTATATATATTAATAGAGACAAAAATATGAACATTTTCAAAATTCATTCTATTTTTTCTAGTTTACCGATGTTACGGAAAAGTTATGCCATTAAAATAATGAGCGTAGCCTTGTTTGGCATTTTCATGCCATTTTTCATGTTAGTTTGTTATTTAATGATAAATTCATCATTGAATTTAAATGATAACTTCAATATTATTATTGTTGTTTTTTTGGCAACCTTAATTGGAATGGTAGCCAGTCTTTCTTTATTATACCTTTTAGTACTCCCTATTCAAGCAATATTAACCGGGTTACAACAATATCTCAATAAAGGGAAAAAACCAATATTTCCAACTGATTCAGGAGATTCTGTAGGGCAACTAATGATTTTAATCCAATATATGATTGAAAAATTGGATTTATTAAACAGCTCACTCAAATTTTCTGACATGGTGGACCCATTGACTGGCATTCCAAATCGTAGAAATGGTGAAGAACGTTTATACCAAGATATGGCTCGTATTAGTCGTGAAAACAAACAAATACTGGTTGCCATACTTGATGTTAACCAAACAAATATTGTCAACGAATGCTATGGATATGAACTAGGAGATGTCTGCTTAATACATATTGTAGAAACATTATTAAAAAGTATCCGCAAAGGTGATTGGATCGCACGTTGGGACGACAACCAATTTCTTATAGTGTTATGGAATTTCAATGACGTAGTTTCCACTACTGTTTTAGAACGTATCCAACAACAATCTATCAAAACAAATCCCATAGAAGAATTACTAAATCTTGAATTAAGTATTGGAGCTTGCATATATGAAGGAATCCAAGAGTCTGATAATCAAGTCAACCAAAAAACACTTATAACTTGTCTTGATGAAGCTTTAACTCAGGCTAAACAAACAGATAAAGGTGGTATTGTGCTTGCTGAAAAAATATTGTGATAGATGAAAAAAATATATAGCTTTTCAGATAAATATTTTGGCCAAAGACCTACCATGTTTCGCAAATCTGGCAGGTCTTAAGAACTTTTATTTTTCTGAAAATCTATAACTCACGATTCCATCAATGACTATTCACATTCAACTCTTTCAGAGTTTATAAATTAATTGTTAACCCCCGAAAGAGAGAAAATATGAATAGCCATAGATGAGACCTATTGTAATAAAATCAATGTGATAGAATAACTTATGAAAAATATCCTAAAAAATATTAACCTTCTTTATGTTGAAGATGAAGAAGAGACCAGAAATGAACTAAGTTATTTTCTTAACAAAAAGGTTGGGAAACTTTATACGGCATCTAATGGTAAAGAAGGACTTGAGATATTCGATAAATATAAGCCTGACGTTATTGTTACAGATATTATGATGCCAGTTATGGACGGTCTGGAAATGGCACAAACCATTAAGGAAAAGAGTAAAAATACCCCAATTTTGTTGACAACTGCATTTAATGAATCTAGCTATTTAATTCGTTCAATTGAGATAGGGATTGATCATTATGTTCAAAAACCCATTAATCCCTATGATTTAACTGAAAAATTGGTTAAAAGTTCTGTTAGTATGTTTCATGAAAGAGAACTTAAAATATATAGCCGATATGCTCGTTTTATCCTTGATTCAATGCAGGTATTCATAGTTGCTACGGTTGGTCATGAAATAGAGTATATTAATAAGGCTTTTCTTCAATTTATTGGATATAATGACTTTGAAGATTTTAAGCATTTAAATAGTCTGGATTCTATTTTTACTGAGATAAACGGCGTACAAGTTAATTTTGAGGAAAAAAGTTTTGAATGGATTAAACAAATCTTAATGGATGAGCATGATGAACAGTTTGTTTATTTAACAAGCCAACAAAAACATGAATCAAAACCCTATCTGGTTACTGTAAATAGATTTCCAGAAAGAAATAGTGCCATCTTTTCCTTTACCGAGGCTACGAAGTTAACGAAAGAAAGAGAATCACTACAAATTCAAGCAACAACAGATGGTTTGACTGGAATATATAACCGAAGAAAATTTGAATCTTTGCTAACCAAAGAAATACAAAAAGCAACACGATATGAAACTTCTCTTTCTTTAATTATGTTCGATATCGACCATTTTAAGAAAGTTAATGATACTTATGGTCATCAGATCGGCGATTATGTACTGCAAGAATTATCACGCATCGTTGTCAATAATATAAGAAGAAATGATATATTTGCTCGTTGGGGAGGCGAAGAATTTATGATTTTAGTTCCTAATAATAATTTAGAAAATGCTGCTCAATTGGCGGAGAAATTAAGAGGTATAATTGCAACATCGAAGTTTAAAAACGTACCTACGATAACGAGCAGTTTTGGCGTTGTACAATTCGAGAAAGAAGAGTCTGGTGAGAATTTTGTTCATAGGGTTGATGAACTACTATATTCAGCTAAACACAATGGCCGCAACAGGGTGGAAACAAAGGTATGATGAAACTAATAAAACCGGCTATTTTATTAATGGATAATTTGAAATATCCACAAAAAATTGCTTTAATGGCTGGTATTGTCCTTATTCCCCTAACATTTCTGTTATTTTTTCTCATTTCTGAAATGAACATAAGGATAGATTTTGCAAAAAAAGAAAGGATAGGGATAAGTTATAACCAACAAGTAATGAAAATCCTCCAGAATATTCAACAACATAGAGGAATGGCAAGTGCTTTTCATGGCGGTGATTTATCATTTAAGGATAAAATGGTTAATAAACAAAAAGACATAGAACAAAATATTAAGGATATAGAAAAAATTGACGAAATATATACTTTATTCCTCAATACTTCTCATCAATGGGATGATCTAAAAAAAGACTGGAAAAAATTACAAAAAGAAGTTCTGCAAATCAATGCTCGTGAAAGTTTTCAACGTCATTCCAAATTGAATAATAAAATTCGTACATTAATCACACATGTAGCGGATACATCAAATTTGACGCTTGATCCAGATATTGATAGTTATTATCTCGCAGACACTCTCTCAACAAAGCTTCCAACTCTTACCGAATATATTGGTCAAGTAAGAGCTTTGGGTGTTGCTGTTGCAGCTAGTAGAAAGTTATCTGTTCAAGAAAGCTCACATATCCCAATTTTGTTTGGATTAACAAAAACAACCATGGAGCAAATAAATTATAATCTGCAAAAGGTATATGCGGAATATCCTAAATTTAAAAATAAACTCTATGAATATGAGCAAGAAAATTATCTGATATTGAATAAACTTTTGACAACTATAAACAATGAAATTATTTTCACAGAGCATATCAGTATTTCGTCAGAAGAATTTTTTCAACTCTGTACCGAAACTATTAATAAACAATTTTATTTGTATCATAGTATTGCACCGTTATTAGATGAAGTGTTGTTAAAAAGAATTAATAAATTTAATCAGAAGAAAGTTTTTGTAATTACTACGGCTGTAATGTTATTTGTCATACTTTTTTACCTTTTCCTTGGAAGTTATTTTTCCATCACTAATGCAATTAATAATCTATTAAATTCCTCAACAGAAATTGCTTCTGGGAATCTTAAAATAAGAGCAAATGTTACAACAAACGATGAATTATCACAAATAGCCGGCAGCTTTAATAATATGATTATTGCTTTGGATAGATATATTTCGGTAGAGAAAGAGCTATCCATGATTTCCAGTCAATTTGTTGAAGAAAAAGGGGCTGACCTTGATCACATTCTAGAAATTTTAGGTAAACTAATCAAGGTAAATCGTTCTTATATCTTTTTACTTGAGGAAAACGGTCAATTTATGTCGAATACCCATGAATGGTGCGATCATGAAACTAAGCTTCAAAAGGATAATTTACAAGCTCTTAAAATCTCGGACTTTCAGCATTTTTTTGATAAAATAATAGATAATGGAGTTTATGCAATTAATGACGTAGATGAAATTTCTGATGCCGAATTCAAGAAACATTTGCAAGGACAAGCTATACATTCGTTGATTTGTGTTCCAATTTTATCTAAAACTACTAATATTATTGGTTTTATTGGATTTGATGATACGATAAATAAAAGATACTGGACCAATAACGATATTCGTATTCTTAAAATGGTAAGTGAATTACTTTCTAATGATTTTGCTAGGAAAAAAGCTGAAAAACTTGTTATTCAAAGACAACAAGAAATAGTAGAGATGAATGTTTCTTTAGGAGATAGGATAAAAAAAGAGGTCGAAAAAAGTAGGGAGAAGGATTTGATTATGATGCACCAAGCACGATTAGCTGGAATGGGAGAAATGATAGGTAATATTGCTCATCAATGGCGGCAACCAATTAATACTATTCAAATTCTCCTTTTTAATATAAAAAGTGCTTTTGAAGATGATGAATTGGACCTTGAAACATTAGATGGTTTTATTGATAGAGGTTCAAATATTATAAAAAAAATGTCCTCAACTATTGATGATTTTAGAAATTTCTTTAACCCTAACAGAAAGAAAAATCAATTTGATGTTAATGAAAAAATTGAAGAAACTCTCTCTCTTATGAGTGCAAGTTTAAAATATCATAATGTTAATATCAAATTTTCTTATGAAAATGGGATTATTGTTAATGGATTTGCAAATGAATTATCTCAGGTATTGATTAATATAATAAATAATGCGAAGGATGCACGGCTTTCTCATAAAAAATAACGTGATAAATCAATAAATTACAAAATTTGCCGTAGAGATTCTCATAGAATGAATGTACGTAAATAATAACAAAACAATGACTTACGCATTAAATTTTACTTCA
>JAUCGL010000233.1 GCA_030378105.1 Candidatus Halobeggiatoa sp. HSG11
AGGAATCTTTGAGATCGCTAGATTCCCACTTTCGTGGGAATGACAATTAATTAGTTTATATTGTAATAAATATATGATTTTAATGCAATTCACACTTTATTATGTTTGTCAATGCGTAAGTCCTAATATATATACTTATTTAACTGAACTAACGCTGAAAGCTTTTATATTCCACCGTTTTCATCGGTGGTTATTCACATTCAATCCTTTCAGGATTTGAACAACCCCAATGGGGTTTACAATTGAATAGCCATAGGTGAAACCTCACTACCATTAAGTTAAGGGCAACCATAAAGGATTTCCCCTACGTTAAATGATGATTTGTAGGGGGTAATCCCTTGTGGTTACCCCAATCAATTTCCTTAACTTAATGGCAGTGAGGTGAAACCTATGGAATCAAATTAATTAAAATACTCTCTGCGTCAATCATCAGTTATTTAGGAAAGATGTCTAATTATTATGATGATTCAGCTTAACTGGAAAAAATAATGTCAAAAAGAATTATAATTGATGCTCCTCATAATGTAAAACAAGTTTTATTACATTCATGTTGCACTCCATGTTCAGGAGAAATAATGGCAGCATTATCAGCCATAGATATAGATTACACTATTTTTTTCTATAATCCTAATATTCATCCACGTAAAGAGTATGAAATTCGTAAAAATGAAAATAAACATTTTGCTGAACAACAAGATATTTCTTTTATAGATGCTGATTATGATATGGATGAGTGGTATGAACGTACTAAAGGTTTAGAATTTGATTCGGAACGTGGTCCTAGATGTACAATATGTTTTGATATGCGATTTGAACGTACTGCATTATACGCTCATGAAAATGGTTTCAAAGTATTTGCTAGTTCTATGGGAATTTCTCGTTGGAAAGATATGCAACAGGTTAATGCTGCTGGTAAAAGAGCGGCAGAACAATATCCAGACTTAACATATTGGGACTATAATTGGCGTAAACAAGGTGGTTCACAGCGTATGATAGAGATAACTAAACAAGAAAAATTCTATAGACAGGAATACTGTGGTTGTAGTCATTCATTACGTGAAACTAACCGAAGACGTAAGGCACAAGGGCGTGAAAAAGTAGTAATTGGAAAAGCAATAGAATAGTTATTTGGTAATTGCTCACTCCCCCCAAAATTAAGTAAACGTAGGATGCAATGAAGAATGAATTGCATCAAGATATTATTCGCATCCTCATAACATCCTACATAATATAGTTAAGTTTTTTGTACCAGATATCTTTCACAATATATTTTGACCGTTTCAACATTTTCTAATAAATATGGAGTTATTTCCAAGACTTGTTTAAAGATAACTAAAATATTTTCTGGCATATATTCATGGGCAATTTCATTTCTTAAAGTTCGACATTGGATAAACTGCTGGGTATTTTTGATGAGACCTCTTTTTTCGGCTCAATTAATTCTATCAAGTAATAGACATTATACCGATTTAAATATACAATACAAAATCACCATAATTCAATGTGATACATTTTATGACAAATTTTGATGATTTATCGAAAAAACCAAGCAGATTTTTATCTTTAACCAGTTTGACGGTGGAAGAATTTTTAGCTGTAATACCTGTTTTTGCTATTAAATTCCAACAACACATGGAAAAATTTACATTGGAAGGTAAAATTCGCAGAAAACGTAAATATATAGAATACAAGAATGCATGTTTACCAACAAAATAAATTACTATTTATTTTGACATACCGTAAAGGGAAATGACTTGCAAGAAAGACTCGGAGAGATGTTTGATATGTCACAGCCAAAAGCAAATCTTTGGATTCATGTGTTACATGAAGTACTGAATCAAATGTTAAACGAAACAGGCATCATAACCTGCAAGAAATGCTGATGATCTCAGGAAAAATATTGATAACCAAGCAAAAGATAAAATTAAAGAATCAGAAATGAATTCTGAAATTGAAGTAATAAATTACAGAAACGGAAATTCAAGAAACAACAGATGAAAGCAGCACTTTGATAAATATTGATTTATATCTTCAAGATGGTTCTGAAAGACCAATTAATCGTTCACTTGACAATGCAATACAAAAAATCTTTTATAGTGGAAAACAAAACGACATACTGTGAAAAACATTTTATGTAATTGATGTTGGTGGTTATGTTCATTTTTTGAGTGATACCTGTGAAGGCAAAAAGAACGACAAAAAACTTGCCGATGAAATTGAATATAATCTACCAGAAGGAAGTTATCTTTGTCAAGACACTGGTTTTCAGGGATTTGAAATTTCAGGAGTGAACATAGTTCAACCCAAAAAGAAACCTCGAGGTGGTGAACTAACCGAAGAAGAAAAAGAACGAAACCGTACTATTTCAAGTGTGAGAGTTCGAGTTGAACATGCTATTTGTGGAGTCAAACGTTGCAAAATTGTCAAAGAGAAATTGAGAAATTGGAAGCATAAATTCAAAGATTTTGTTATGGAAACTTGTTGTGAATAACACAATTTCCGACTTAGTTAACGACCATGGAACTATGAAACGGCTATCATTTAAATCGGTATAATGTCTATTATACCAAAACTTCAAGAATTTTTATGAGAAAGCCGTGTTTGGAGCCCAACCATAATCTCGAATAATAGATAAGGTTTAATACCAGATTCATCAAGATATATACATTCATTTTTATCAACTAAATCAAGCTTTTGATTGTATTTTTCTACTTCAAGTTCATCTTGTTCTTCATAACGAAATGTTTTTTTTGCAGGTAATCCCAAGTGTAAGTCAACACTGTAGCTTATCGCTGATTGCGTCACATCAAATGTTTGTGCATGTTCATGTTGAAACCAGTCTGGATGTTCTGATACTTGTTTCTTCAAAGTTGCCAAATTTATCTTTGTTGGTAATTTAACTCAATTAACTTGGTTTGGGAGAAAATCCCCCTGTTTCTTTAAATCTTTTCACCCATTCTTTCATTGTGTTGTACTTGTATATCGAATATTTTGCTTGCACGTCTCATACTATTTTTTTCTTCAATAACGAAATCTATTGCACGTTTTCTGAAATCTACACTATAACTCATACATTTTTTACCTATAATTTATTTTTATGATGTATTTTTATAAGAATGTTACTATAATTGTTTCCTTAGACAGCATTTATTTCCAACCCTCAAATTAAAAACTTGCAACTTTATTTCTAAACACTCTATCAAACTGCAAATGAATGTTCAACACTTCATCGTCAACTTCCATATCTCGTCTAACATCAAACAACCTAAAATTCCTATAACCAGAATAAACCGTTATTGATTCAAAAGCAGGAGTTACCAGCCAACAAGATTTAATTCCAAGTTCAAAATAAGCCTTAAACTTAGCCAAAATATTATTAATGCTCTGTTTAGTTGAAATAATTTCAACTGCTAATAACGGCATTTGCGAAACTCGTAACATATCATCCATCGGATCAGGAAAAAGTGAACTTTCATCAGAAGACAACAAAGCAGTCAGTCTAGCTTGGGTAAAACTATGATTAAGTGAACCCATATTTTTTAATTCTTCTTCATCGACCATTTTATACTCCTAATTTTTAAATTGAGAATTTACGTCAAGCTAATAGTCTTTGGATAAACATGTTCAATATCATAGAGTTTTATCACTTTACCCATTTTGGCTTGGAGGATTCCGTTGAATAGTTTTTCTGGAGTTATTTTGTGGTGGAAACGGAGGATGCTGTAATTTTGTTTTAATAATTGTTCACGTTGAACTTCTTGTTGTGGGTCATAATATTGGTGGTTGTCGTAGCCATTGCATTCAAGGATTAATCGTAGGTCTTTGACGAAGAAGTCGGCTCGGTAGCTGCCGATGGTATAGTTGTGATGAAAACCAAATCCTTCAAATACTTGGGATAGAACTTGTTGCCATTCTATTTCACCTTTGGTATCTGGTTTGGCTATGGTTCCGATGTGGCCGAAAGCTTGTTTTTTCAGTTCGATGCCGATAACTGAATCCATGCCGAGAGCTATTTTGCTAACATCTTCCAAGTTGTAGCCATTCATGCGAGTTGCTTTGCCACCGTTGGCTTTGATGGTTTTGTGGTCAAGTTTGATGGGTTGGATGTCATCTTGACGTTTTTTGAGGAAGCTGTTGAGGGTGCTGATTGGAATGTCAAGGAAATCAACAATGTCTTTTTTGGTAGCTATTTCGTTGTCGAAGGAACAGGTGAAACCAAATTGTTTGACAAGTTTGACATAGTTTTGTTGGGTGATTTGTTGGATGTTTGGGGATAGGCCGCAGGCTTGTTTGATGGCTGATTCTAAAGCTGTTATGACAAGAGCAGCTTGCAAAATAACACATCTATCTCCAATATGAATTTGGTTTGGTCTTAATTTATGATGTGCTAGTGCCAAAGCATATCCACGAATGAAAGATTCAATAAAATTACTATCGTAAACAACTATATTTCTTCCTTGATAAGGGCTATTTTTAGCTACTACGTTTATCAGTTTAGGTGCAATGCCTTGAACCCTGTCAACAAACGGTTTGAGCGTTTTTGGAGGCCATTTAGGTGCAATGCGTTGAAGAGGTGCACGTTTTATTCCTAAAAGTTCAGCAACTCCATTTTCACTCATAACTGCCGTTCCATCATCCAGTACATATCCATCACAAATAATGCCGGGGATAAGTTCAATTTTGCCGTAGTATATGGCTTTTGGGTCTTTCATGGTTTGACTCCTTTATTTTAATTGGAGTTTAATTATATTCCTTGTTGGGATTTTATATCAAGGTTGGGGATTTGGGGGAAGGATTGGAGGTGCGTTGGACGCACCTTACTTTTTGCCACACTCAGAGATAGGCAATATTTCTAGTTCAATCCTTCTATCTCGTTGATTTTCAGTAATGTCGTCTGGTTCTGTATTCACTATAAGTTTTTCTTCACCATGAGGATGTATTTCTATTTTATTACTATTACTAGAAAATTTCTCAAAAACCTGTTTAATCTTTTGAGCTCGTTTTTTGGCAGTGGGCTCGAACTGTTAGTCCCAAGATAAAAGGCCGGAGCTATCCAAAGTTATTTGGATAAATTTTTATGCGAAACGTTGGGTTAAAATATCTTCCAAACCCAATGCTCCTGTGATAATGC
>JAUCGL010000234.1 GCA_030378105.1 Candidatus Halobeggiatoa sp. HSG11
TGCTTCAGTGCGGAGTCGCCCGATGAGACCGGACGTGTCGGGGCAATTATAACCGGTTTCGCTGAAAAATTGATTAGTCCACGGGACATGGACGTTCCGGGGACATCATGAAATTTCTGCGAAACTCATTAAAATAGCAATAACAAGTGAGAAAATAATAATAAACGATATTCTATGTGATATATTTTTACCAAAAAGACCAAACATGAATATTAATCAATAATTTATGTGTTTGTTTAATGTTGCAATGGTCGGTTTCATTGCACTGTTCCTACCCGACTTAATTTGGAATTTAAAATGATACAGTTAGAATTTAATCAAATCGTTATGAAACCGGGACAGGTTTTGTTGTTACGAGACATCAATTGGCAAAAATTTGAAACGATTTTAGATGATTTCGGAGAAACACGGGCAACTCGGTTTTCTTATAGTAAAGGGATGTTGGAAATTATGGCTCCACTTGCGGTACATGAAACTGGTAAAAAAATTATTGGTAATATGGTAGAAATTATCCTTGAAGAGCTTGATATTGAGTTTTGGGCATTAGGTTCTACTACTTTTAAGAATGAAGAAATGGCTCAAGGGATTGAGGCAGATGAGTGTTTTTATATTGAGAATGAGGCTGTGGTTAGGGGTAAGGATAGAATTGATTTAGTGATTGATCCTCCTCCTGATTTGGCGATTGAGATTGATATTAGTTCTCGTACTCGGTTTGATAATTATGAGGAGTTGGGGGTACGGGAGTTGTGGCGGTTTGATGGTGAGAGTTTAGAAATAAGTGTGTTGCAGGATGGTCGTTATGTTATATCTGATGATAGCTTTCAGTTTCCGAATATTCCGGTTGCTGAGGCAATTCCACGTTATTTGCAGAAGAGTAAGGTGGATGGTAGGAATGTTACTATGCGGGCGTTTAGGGCTTGGGTTAGGGGAATTATTGATGGTGATGAATATTAATCAATAATTTATGTGTTTGTTTAATGTTGCAATGGTCGGTTTCATGGTAGTCCCTACAAACCAATGCAGTTTCTGTTAAATCAATACCTTATAGGTATAGGAATAGTCAGCAAAAATCTCCAATTAAGTGGTTTACGAGTTAAACCAATTTTTATAGCAGGGGTATAATGTTGGTAACATTTTGTAAATTTTTTTTGGGTAAATATTTTAACTCGTTACCCTCTTATGAAATCGAACATAATTGTAATTATACAAATTAATCCATAACATACAATTAAAATTAGTTTTCTTTTTGCAATAGCCGAGCGTTTTCCTTGTTAAATAAGAAACATGTTGTCTTAATGTGAGGTTTACAGCGTTCTATAAATGAAGTATTTTGAGTACCAAGTGGAAAGTCTTTCTCATCACCTTTAACAAAGCATTTTTTGACACTAATGTAATGCAACGTTTAAAGCGTTTTTTAACAATTTGTTACGTACTTATATGGTTATTTGTTAAATGAATGTTTGGAAAGAGCATCCGTAATAAGCAGCAAGTTTATCTGTTGTGACTTTCAATGTTTTGCCTTCAGTCCACATAACCAAGGGGATAGAGTCAGATTTTGTTGTATAAACGCCATCTTTGGTTATTGTAATTCGTTGGGTCTCGGTAGCTATGATAACATACCTGCATTGGTTTGTGGAGACTACCAAACTTCGTGGGTGGATGGCATACTATGGAAAATTTGGACAAGGCATGATAAAGCACGCCCTTTTTCATTTTGACCAAAAACTCAGCCGTTGGGCAAAGCAGAAATACAAATCACTCAAAACTAAAGCACAGGCAATCAAGAGAGTTATTGCTTTCAAGCAAAGAAACCCAAAGTTGTTAGTGCATTGGTAAACTTTTTTTTAAATAAGGTTGAATGATAAGAGCTGGATGAAGCGAGAGTTTCACGTCCAATTCTGTGAGAGCCTTTGGGGGAAGTTCCCAAGGGCTACTCGACCATTTTATAATCAATATTTCTTATCCTGTACAAGGAATCATTATTTATTCCCACTCAATAGTAGCTGGTGGTTTACTTGAAATATCATAACTAACTCTTGAAATACCAGTAACTTCATTGATAATTCGATTGGAAACTGTTTCCAACAGTGAATAAGGCAAATGAGCCCAACGAGCTGTCATAAAATCAATGGTTTCTACCGCCCGCAATGCAACTACATAATCATAATGACGAGCATCTCCCATAACGCCAACTGACTTCACTGGCAAAAAAACGGTAAATGCTTGACTAACTTTATCATACCAGTCTTGCTTGCGTAATTCCTCAATAAAAATAGCATCAGCTTGACGAAGAATATCAGCATAGTTTTTCTTAACTTCACCCAATATCCGCACTCCTAAACCGGGGCCGGGAAATGGGTGACGATATACCATTTCTGCTGGTAAACCTAATTCCACTCCAATTTTACGCACTTCGTCCTTAAATAATTCTCGCAAAGGTTCCACCAACTTCAATTTCATTGTATCAGGCAAACCACCAACATTATGATGCGATTTGATAACATGAGCTTTACCAAATTTACTGGCTGCCGACTCAATAACATCTGGATAGATAGTACCTTGAGCTAAAAATTGTACTTCTGAGGATAATTTATTGGCTTCTTCTTCAAAAATCTTTATGAATAAATTGCCAATAATTTTGCGTTTTTGCTCTGGGTCAGAGACTCCCTGTAAAGCTTCTAAAAATCTGATTTCTGCTTGAACATGAATAACTTGTACTCCAAGATGCTGTTCAAAAGTAGCCATAACTTGTTCAGCTTCATTCAAACGTAATAGGCCATTATCAACAAATACACAGACTAATTGTTTGCCGATAGCACGGTGTAATAAGGCAGCTACCACTGAAGAATCAACTCCACCAGATAAAGCCAGTAATACTTTGCCATCACCAACTTTAGCTTGCATCTGAGTTATACTATCTTCAATAATATTGGTCGCCGTCCATAGTTTCTCGCAACCACAAATATCATGTACAAAGCGTTGTAAAATAACCGAACCTTGTGAGGTATGAGTTACTTCTGGATGAAATTGCAGACCGTAGAAATGACGCTCTTCATCAGCCATCGCAGCAATAGGTGTATTTTCAGTTGCCGCAATTATCTTAAATCCAGTTGGTAACTTACTTATTTTATCACCATGACTCATCCAAACATCCAACAAAACTTCGTCAGCAGAATTAATTTGGTCTTTAACATCCTGTAATAATTGACAATGATTTTGTACTTTAACTTGAGCATAACCAAATTCACGCTGTTCTGAACTAGTCACTTGTCCACCAAGTTGCAATGCCATAGTGTGCATACCATAGCAAATACCCAAAATTGGAATGTTTAACGTAAATATACAAGTTGGAGCTTGTAACTCAAGGTTATTAACCGATTCTGGGCTACCTGATAATATGATACCTTGTGGTTGAAATTTTTTAATTTCTTGCTCTGGAACGTCATATGGATAAATTTCACAATAGACTTGACTTTCTCGCACTCGCCGAGCTATCAATTGTGTATATTGAGAACCAAAATCAAGAATTAAAATACGAGAACTATGGATATTTGGCATAAATTAATTGGTCACTGAATTTGCGTATAATTGTACTGCTTTATTCATGGCTCGGTATAAAGATAAACTTAGCTTATCAACTTTTTTTAAAGCCGTTTCAGATATATCTACTGTATCTAAAATAGGTTTATATTTAGCCCATTTTTTTTGAACTTTTTTCAATTGGGATGCGATAGATTCATTGATGCTATTAGCGGACAGTTCGGTTAATACTTTTTCAAATTCTGCCACACTACTTGTGAGGTTAGTTTTATTAGCTTCTGCCTCAATTCCTTTAGCAACCAACAGTAACTCTTTGGTCATTTTTTGAATTAACATCCGTTGTTTGCCAGCTTTGTTAATAACATTTGCAAGCTTTGGTTCAAAGAGAGAACCGCCTTCTTTTTCATAAGCTTGAACGGCTTCATTCATTTTTTTCAACAGAGGAACATTTTGCTGGTTGATTGCTGCTAATACGTCAGGAGACATATCACCTTTAAGTACAGCAGTTACTTTCTCTTGGAACGGTTTCCACAAGTTTTCAACTTCTTTTAACTTAGCCGAAATATCAGCGTTCTCAGTTTTAACTAAACCCAAATAACTATCGCCATTGATTAATCCATTGAGAGTTTTGTCAAATAATTCAATAGTAGCTTCGAGTTCTTCTTGATTTATTTCTACATCAATATTTAAAGTGATAAACATCACTTCTTTGGTCATTTTCTGGGTAAGCATTCTTTGTTTACCAGCTTTATTAATAACGTTTGCCATGTCCTGATTACTTATAGCAGCATTGGCAGCTAGACTAAAAAAAATGAATGAAAGAAACAGAAAATTAAACTTCAAATATTTCATATAATTGCTCCTTATATATAAATAAGTGATTGGAAAGTTAAACAACTCTGATAACCCTTAAACCTGTTCATATTATCATAAATATAACGTAAAACATATGAATTTTATCAAATGAACTATAAGTTTTTCATATAAATATTTTCGCCAATAGACCTGCCGTGTTTCGCAAACCTGGCATGTCTGAGAACCTTTATCTTTACCGTTCAAAACAGCATATTTTAAATCATGGTGGTATAGCATTTTCCGATTAAATAGATTACAGTAATACAAAATAAATAATTGATATTTTTGTATAATTTAGAGCTTACGCATTGACAAAACAAACATTTAATGAAACCGTTTAAATATCGAAATATCGTTCCCAAAATCCTGTTTGGGAACGCACTGCCAAGAAGCTCCGCTTCGTCATTAATAATGATATATGTAGATACACAAAAGTATTTTAACATTTATAAGGTGTACTCAATAATGTATTCATCACCAATATTTTTTAAAATATTAAATAATTCATTTTGGAGGGACTCAAAAGAAGTGTATGCAGAAA
>JAUCGL010000235.1 GCA_030378105.1 Candidatus Halobeggiatoa sp. HSG11
TGTATGAGAACAACTGTAATTGCTGTTTAATTAAAAAGATAGCTCGCTTCTATCCATTGAGTAATTACATTATTTACAAATTCAAAAATTTAAACTAGAGAAAAAAATGTTTTTAAATAGATTTGATTATAAAATAAACTTCATGGGAAAACGCTATATAGCTATGGCTATTTCCACTTTATTAGTTATTGCCGCTATATCATCTTTAGTAATGCAAGGTCTTGTATTTGGAATTGATTTTACTGGTGGTACATTAGTAGAAGTTGGTTATAAACAAGATGCAAATTTAGAAAAAATCCGTTCTACTCTGCATACTAATGGCTTTCCAGATGCAGTTGTACAAAATTTTGGTTCTACTAAAGAAGTCCTTATTCGACTGGGAGTACACGAAGAAACTAAAGATAATCCTCTCAGTAGCCAAATATTACGTTTATTAAAAGCCGATGGAACAGAAGTTGATATGCGAAGAGTTGAATTTGTTGGCCCTCAAATAGGTAGTGAATTGGTTGAACAAGGGGGGCTTGCAGTTATTTATACTTTATTCGGAATTCTTATTTATGTTGCATTTAGATTTGAATATCGTTTTGCTCTTGGCTCAATCGCTGCATTGGTACACGACACTCTTATTGTAGTTGGTTTTTTCTCTATATTCAGGTTGGAATTTGACTTGACTGTTTTAGCTGCGGTGCTTGCGGTTATTGGTTATTCTCTTAATGATACTATTGTTGTATTTGACCGAATCCGAGAAAATTTTGTCAAAATGCGAAAACAAGATTCTATTAATGTAATGAATATTTCTATCAACCAAATGTTAGGTCGAACAGTTATGACTTCAGTTACCACTGCATTGGTGTTAGTAGTTTTATTTGTTGTAGGTGGGGAATTAATTCATGGATTTTCTACTGCTCTCTTACTTGGAGTTATTGTAGGAACTTATTCATCTATATATATCGCTAGTGCTACCGCTTTAGCTTTAGGAGTTAGTAAGGCAGACTTGATGCCAGTACAAAAAGAAGGAGCTGAACAGAAGAATGTTGACTATTAATTAGACATCTTTCTTCCTAAATAACTGATGGTTGACGCAGATAGTATTTTAATTAATTTGATTCCATAGGTTTTACCTCATTAGGTGTTTGGGATTGTTTGTAACTAATTGATATGTATATTTAATTGTGAATGGTTAACTGTGAATAATTAATTGTTAATGAAAGTCAAAATCATTAATAATTAACCATTTTTCATTCACCAATTCACGTTAAATAGTACATTTCTGGTAAATTCCAAACACCTATGATATATACTTATTTAAGAAAGATGTCTATTCTTATATAAAATTCAAAAACTTGTTAGTCTTTGAAAATTTTGTTCAAAGGTTTAAGAATAAAATCTCTGTAAGCTTTAAACAATGGTTTGAATAGGTAAAATTCTCGCCGTTTAATCAGTACGAAACTTTTACCTAAAAATCTGGTTATAAAAACTAGTGGCAATAAATAGCGGTGAAAATTAACTGTATATTTAAGGGTACTTAGGTTTTCATAATAATTAGCTTGGCTTAATTTATCCAAACTACCTTCAGATATACTGCCAATACTTGCACTGCCCTTGTGATATACCACACTATCTCGACACCAGTCAATTTTATAACCTCGTTTTTTTAATCGTTGGCAATAATCTAACTCTTCATAAAATAGAAAATATTCTTCATTCAACAAACCTATTTCACGCATAGCTTTCACTTGGAAAAACATTGCAGCACCGTATATATAGTCAAGCTTAATCTGACATTGTTTAACTTTATCAACTGATTTGCCAGCCAACATCGGTTTGAAAATTGTGAAAAGTGGAAAATAGCGACAACCACCAGCACATTGTATTTTATCTTGTTGATAATAATCAACTATTGTGCTTCCTAACAAGGCAATGTTGGGATGAGTAGCGGCATATCCATAAAGATTGGTTAAAGCTTTGGAATCAACAGCAGTATCATTGTTTAATAGCCATAAGTATTTATAACGTCTAGCAAGTAACGCATAACGTATTCCAATATTATTACCACCAGCAAAACCTAAATTAGCTCCAGTTTGAATTAACACAAATGAATATTCTGGTTCATTGGCAATAAAACGAGGTCGAGCAAAAACACCAATTTTAGAAGGAAAATAATGTTGTTGAGCCCAATTAAGGATTTGGTCAAATGAATCATCTTCAGAGCCATTGTCGCAGACTATGATGTCAGGAATATAAGGAAGCTGTTGGAGTGAATTCAAACAGACTATGGTATTCTGCCAACCTTGCCAATTAAGAATTATTATTGCGATGTCTTTCAATGTTTTTTATATTTATAGATACTATATTTAGGATATTTAGTGATAATTTTATTAAAATGACATAAATAAAACAAAAATTAAATAATCACCATAGCATGAGATTAACACACTCAATAGACATTATACCGATTTAAATATATAATACAAATTTCCCATAATTCAATGTGATACATTTTATGACAAATTTTGATGATTTATCGAAAAAAACAAGCAGATTTTTATCTTTAACCAGTTTGATGATGGAAGAATTTTTATCTGTAACTACCTGTATTTTGCTATTAAATTCCAACAATACATGAAAAAATTTACATTGGAAGGTAAAATTCGCAGAAAACGCAAATATATAGAATACAAGAATGTGTGTTTACCAACAATATAACCAAGCAAAAGATGAAATTGAAGTAACAGAATCAGAAGTGAATTCTGAAACTGAAGTAACAATTGAACATCACGAAGTTGGTGAAGTTTCATAGGTGTTAAAATTAATTTAACGTTGGTTTAGTATGAAAAAAATTTTACAAAACAATTTACTTATAATTCTTGGTTGGCTTTTTGTAGTTTTAGGAATTATTGGAGTGATACTACCGATACTTCCTACCACACCATTCTTGATTATTGCTTTAGCATTCTTTTCAAAAAGCTCACCAAGGTTTCATCAAATGTTATTAAATAATGTTTGGTTTGGTCCGACTTTAAAACAATGGGAAGACAAAAAAACGTTGTCACGAAAAATCAAATACAAAGCGTTTTTCTTGATTATTATTACCTTTTCAATATCTATAGCAATTTTAGATAGCAAGATTCTGCTTCAGCTTTTATTGGTTGGTATTGCTATAGTTTTACTATTTTTTATCTGGCGAATTAAAGAAGAGCCTTTAAAGTAGACATCTTTCCTAAATAACTGATGGTTGACGCAGAGAACATTTTAATTAATTTGATTCCATAGGTTTCACCTATGGCTATCCAAGTGTGAACCCCGTTGAGGTTGTTTTAACTATCATGAAAGGATTGAATGTGAATAGCCACCGATGAAATCTGTGGAATATAAAAGCTTTCGGCATTAGCTCAGTTAACAAGTACATAGGTGTTCGGGATAATTTTAAATACTTTATTTAACATATATTTGATGTAGGGTATATAAGTGATAACGTCATACACCAAAATTATGAAGGTGGATAGAAGTTAAAACAGAAATCCACCAAATGCCACCCAACCCACAATACCTTCGCCAAATAGATAGTTATTTCGGGAATGGAGCAAAGCTGATTCCCCAAAACTCTTATATTACTTGGGTTTCAGGAAATCGTTCCTCATTCCAGAAACAACGAATTCTGACATTGGCAAAGGTATTTGTTAATGGATTATTGTTGGTTGTGGTGGATTTACGCTTCGCTTCTATCCACCCTACATAAAATCAAGTACTTAAATACTTGTGTATAACGATGAGACAGCCTCGTTGAGAATGCCTTCAGCAACGCTCCGCATTGCGGGACGCAGAGCATCCCAGAATGAATTCCCAAAGAGGTTGGGAACTAGTCAAATAATGATAGCTATGCTCATGATTTTGGCCACAATCACATTTGTAGCAATGATGAGTCCAGGGCCAGATATGATGTTGATAGTTAAATACGGTTGTACACGAGAACGTTGGCCTGTGGTAGCCTGTATCGTTGGCATATGCTGTGGTCTCACGGTACACGTTACTTTATCGATCTTAGGAATTGCTGCTGTTATCGCTGCGAGTGCGACAATTTATTCTATTATAAAATTAGCGGGAGCAGGGTATATTATCTATATTGGGTTTAAATCTTTATTCTCTGAAGGAAAGTTAAATTTGGATGATACAGAAAATAAATCTAAAAATTTTGCAACTCCTTTTCGTGATGGTTTCCTTTGCAATATATTAAATCCGAGGTAGTCCTCCAAAAAGTAGTGATGACTCCAAAAAACATGTTAAGTTTCAAATGCCTAATCAGGTTTAACACTACATATTGGAGGACTACCAAGTCCGAAAGTAACGTTATATATATTGGCAGTATTTACTCAGGTAGTCGAACCATCCACTCCAGTATTTGATAAAATCATCTATGGTTTTTTAATAGTTTTTGAGGCGTTTGTTGTTTGGAATGTTTTTGTGTCATTCATACGTATAAAGTTGGTTTTAAGACAGATACAGAGGTTTCAAGTGATTATAGACCGTGTAGTAGGCGTGATGTTGATTGGATTTGGTGGTTTACTTGTTTTAAAATGAGACTCGGTTTCGGCAATTCGATGCTGGAGTCAAAAATATGTTACCCTAACTAACCTGAAACATTTAAAATCAACATGAGGCAAAAAAAATGACAGATTTTCAAGTTATCAAAGAGCTTTATAATTCTTTTGACCATGTATGTAGATACACAAAAGTATTTTAACATTTATAAGGTGTACTCAATAATGTATTCATCACCAATATTTTTTAAAATATTAAATAATTCATTTTGGAGGGACTCAAAAGAAGTGTATGCAGAAAAA
>JAUCGL010000236.1 GCA_030378105.1 Candidatus Halobeggiatoa sp. HSG11
AGCCACTTTTACTGCTGAAGATGTGGCACTTATTCCACCAGAAGCTCTGTCTGAATTACAAGCTGTACAAATAGCTACGATGAAAGGTCTGGAAGGTCTAACTATAGAGCAGTTCGCAGAAATTCCAATAATAGCTTTCAGTGGCCTAACTAGTGAAAATATAAGGAGTTTACCAGTTGAAGTTTTGAATAAATTTACCTCAGAACATATAGAAATCCTTAATGAATCTGAATTTAAAACTATGCCAAGTGAAGATATTGCAAAATTTTTTGTCAATACAGATTTTGCTAATATTGGTGTAATAAATAGATTAGTACCAAAAGGTTGGACGCTTGATTCAAACACCGGCAAATTTGTAGCTCCAATTAATTCCAAATTGGTTGCCAGATATATATTACCTAAACCAGTAAACTTACCATATATAATTGATATGCATAGAACAATTGGAATAGGAGGTTATGGCAAATTTTCATTATTACAAGCTACGATTAAAATCTTAAAAGAAAAAAACTTACCTGACTTTGTATTATCTCAAGATAAAAACGGTATTTTTTTATTCAAAGATGTTAGCAGTCCCAAAATCAAAAACTACACTTTTATACCTGATATTGATAGTATTATTCAGATAAATACTGCTTTAGCTGGCTGGAAAATAAGTAATGGTGGTTTTTATAATATAACTACTCTAGAAGGACTAAAATATAGAATAATTCCGGCTCCCAAAGACCCAATAGCATTGTCAAAAATAATTGGTAATGAAATAAGGATTGGTAAACAAGGCGATGTATTTATGGAAGTTCCTGAGCAAACTCGACGTGGAAATAATAATTTTATGGTAGCTATTTTTGATCCTTTTATTGAACCTTCCCCAGAATCATGGTGTGTAGAAAATTTGGATGAAATGATTTGTGATTTTGATAATGTTCCTATGGATATGCAGCCGGGTATTCATTTTTCCAGAGAGAGAGCTAAATTGAAAATACCAGAAGCTAAAGTGATGTATGAAGATGGAAGCTCTCAAAATATTTCACCAACCGTGTATTCACCAGAAACATTTATTAAGGAAGCTCTTAAATTTAAAGGAGTTGAGAAAGTAATTTTTAATATGAATGGAACTTTCTATGTTTTGCATGAGGGTAGAGAATATATTGTTATGCCTAGTTTTAATGTGCAAACTGACAGTAAAGTTTCTGTAACTAAAATTGAGTTAAATGAGCAAGGTGGAGTCAGTTACTCGGTTCCAGTTGAATTACCAAACAAAACTCGAAGAGATAACCGGATAATGTTAATGTTTGATTTGTTTATTGAACAGGCTCCTGAGAGTTGGTGTGTAGAAGTTGACGGTGAGGATGGGATATTTTGTGATTTTAGTGTTTTATAATGATGCTCTATATAAAAATAGAGTATAGTCAAGTGGGCAAATAGTTGTTGCCCACAATCTTATCAACAATTCATAATATTGGTCAAGAATTGTAATTTTTATATGAGAAACCAAATAGAAAAAATTCAAAAAATGAGTTTCGCATTGGCTATCTTATTTTTTACCCACCACTTTCCAGATTTAACCCAACCACTCCCACCACAATCAAAGCGATTGAAATCATTTTAATGGTGGTAGCTGGCTCTTTAAACCATAGAATTCCGATAAAAGTTATTAACACCGTTCCTAATCCAGACCAGACTGCATAAGCGACACTCACATCAATAACTTTAAGAGTTAAAGCCAATAAACCCAATCCCATAGCATACAAAATTAACATCGCTATTATTGGAATAACTTTAGTAAAACCATCGGATAATTTCATGGCAACTGTGCCAGAAACCTCTAACATGATTGCAATAATAAGCAAGCCCCAAGTAACCGCTTTTAATTCAAAATTCACTCTGCTTCATCCTCATTATCATCATTTAACTCTAAAATTTTGTTTAATCCTACCAATTTTTCTCCCTCTTTTAAGCGAATCAAATTCACTCCTTGAGTATTGCGACTAACAACAGAAATTCCGACCACAGGAGTACGAACTAAAGTTCCAGCATTGGTTATCAGCATTATGTCATCATCTTCTGCAATCTGAACTGCCCCAACAACTTCCCCATTACGTTCCGAAGTTTTAATTGCAATAACTCCTTTACCACCTCTACCTTTTATTGGATAACTATCAATTGGAGTACGTTTACCAAATCCATTAACTGTGGCAGTCATCACCATGCCATCAGTGTAATTAACAATCAGAGAAATAACCTTATCTTCAGGAGCTAACCGTATACCACGCACTCCACGAGCCGTCCTACCAGTTGCACGAATCGTATTTTCTTCTTGGAAATGAACAGCTTTACCCATTTTACTAAACAGCATCACATCACGCTTACCATCAGTTATGTCAACTCCAATCAGTTGATCATCATCATCCAAATTAATAGCTATTATTCCATTAGCACGAGGACGAGAAAAACCATCCAAAGAAGTCTTTTTCACCACACCTTTAGCAGTCGCCATAAATACAAATTTATCTTCAACAAATTCCTGAATTGGCAAGACTGCATTAACTCGCTCATTAGCTTCTAACGGTAATAAATTAACGATTGGACGGCCACGAGAAATACGGCTGGCACGCGGTAATTGATACACTTTCAACCAATAAACTTTTCCAGCACTGGTAAAACATAATAAAGTATTATGAGTATTGGCTACAAACACTTTATCAATAAAATCAGCCTCTTTCATTTGAGTAGCTGATTTACCTTTACCACCCCGTTTTTGAGCTGAATAGGTGTCTATATCCTGTGATTTAATATAGCCCTCATGAGATAAAGTAACCAGCACATCTTCTTCTGGAATCAGGTCTTCAATATTAATTTCTGCATCATTGAAGGTTATTTCAGTTCGGCGCTTATCCCCATAACCATCTCGAATCGCCAATAATTCATCTCGTATAACTTGCATCAATCTGTCGGTATTGTTAAGAATATCCAACAATTCATGAATACGGATTAGTAGGGATTGAAACTCTTCAACAATTTTATCTTTCTCTAAACCAGTCAAACGGTGCAAACGTAATTCCAAAATAGCCTGAGCTTGAGCATTTGATAAACGATAACCTTCCTTCAATAAACCAAATTCACTAGCAAGAGTGTCAGGACGAGAAACTGAAGCATCTGTTTGTTGTAATAGCTTTTTAACTATGCTGGATTCCCATATTTTGGATAATAAACCTTGGCGAGCTTCTTGAGGATTTTTAGCCGCTTTGATAAGCACTATCATTTTATCAATATTGCTTAATGCTACTGCTAAACCTTCCAATACGTGAGTTCTTTCCTTGGCTTTGCGTAATTCAAATACTGACCTTCGGGTAACTATTTCCTTGCGATGACGAATGAATAATTCCAACACACTTTTCAGTGGCAATAAACGTGGTTCTCCATCAACTAATGCCACCATATTTATGCCAAATACAGCTTGCATCTGAGTATGTTTAAACAAGTTATTCAATACTACATCAGCAATTTCACCTCGCCGCAGTTCAATTACTACTCGAATTCCATCTTTATCAGATTCATCCCGTAATGCTGTTATGCCTTCAACTTTCTTTTCTTTAATTAATTCAGCAATTTTTTCAATCAAACGAGCTTTATTGGTCTGATAAGGCAATTCGGTAGCAACAATTTTTTGCTTACCATTGTCTTCATCTTCAATACAAGTACGAGCCCGCATATAAACTCGCCCTCGGCCAGTTCGATAAGCTTCTACAATACCACCAACACCATGAATTATGCCAGCCGTTGGAAAATCTGGGCCGGGTATGTGTTCCATCAAATCTTCAACAGATAATTCCGGCTGTTCAATCAGAGCAATGCAAGCATTAATAACTTCGACTAAATTATGCGGAGGGATGTTGGTTGCCATTCCCACAGCAATACCACTGGAACCATTAATCAGTAAATTGGGAACTCGAGTTGGAAAAACACTTGGTTCTTGTTCTGATTCATCGTAATTAGGATTGAAATCAACAGTTTCTTTATCAATATCGGCTAGTAGTTCATGGGACATTTTGGCCATGCGAATTTCTGTGTAACGCATAGCGGCCGGACTGTCTGCATCAATACTACCAAAATTCCCTTGCCCATCAACCAACATATAACGCAACGAAAATGGTTGAGCCATTCGCACAATTGCATCATATACAGAACTATCTCCATGTGGATGATAACGCCCAAGACATTCACCAACTATCCGAGCTGATTTTTTATAAGGCTTATTATATGCGTTACCTAATTCTTGCATTGCATATAATGAACGTCGATGCACCGGTTTAAGTCCATCACGCACATCTGGCAAAGCTCTACCAATAATCACGCTCATAGCATAATCAAGGTAAGATTGCCTCATTTCATCTTCAATATTAACCGGCAGGATTTCTTTGGCGAATTGACCCATATTCTGATACTGTTCCCATGTTCCAATATTTTAAATTTGAAACTTTTATAATTATCAACTTAAAGTTTTTAAGGTAATATTATAGCATATTTTTATTTAAATATTAACTAATATTAGGACTCAGTATTGACAAACGTATGGTAGCACTCCAGAAAGTAGTGATTACTCCAAAAAAACTGCTACTTCTTAAATACCTAGCAGGTTTAACACTACATATTGCAGGACTACCCAAGACAGGTAGCAACAAAAAATATCTATAGTAATTCTTAATTATGTAGATACACAAAAGTATTTTAACATTTATAAGGTGTACTCAATAATGTATTCATCACCAATATTTTTTAAAATATTAAATAATTCATTTTGGAGGGACTCAAAAGAAGTGTATGCAGAAA
>JAUCGL010000237.1 GCA_030378105.1 Candidatus Halobeggiatoa sp. HSG11
ATTATCTTTATTTCTGAACTTCTACAACAGGGACAGTTTTCTGATTGGTTAAGTTTTTTCATTATACTATTTTAAACTATTAATTAATATTTTGCTAGTATTAATTTTACTTGGAGCCCAGTACCACGGCTTATTTATCTCATTTAATTTTTTTTTGCTTTAATTGACTGATTCATATTATAATACTTTTGTCAATGCGTAAACTCGTAAGCCGTATAAAGTTACGATTTGGTAACTCGTAAGCCGTATATGTTCAATTAACAATTTACGATTTGGTAGGGTGCATAAGCGATAGCGTCATGCACCTTATCTCTTAACTTAATCTTGGAGGCCGACCTATCGGCGGCTCAAGAATGGTGTTAGATTAAAGAATTAGGATATTTTATGAATACTGAAATTGAATTAAAACTAATAAAAGAGATAGAAGAATTAAAGAGAAAAGTTAATAGACTTGAGGGTAAAGATGAAAATAAAATTCCCACTTATCAATATAGTAAAATTAGAGATATTGATTTAAAAAAGTTGTTTGATATTGAAAAGAATTTAGATGATAGTATTTTTGATGAATGGTTAAACAATAAAATTGAAATAGATAATTCGATAGAAATATTTCTTAAAAGTTTAATTAAGGATAATAAATCTTTGATTGACAGTTATAGTGAAGAAGATTTAAAAGTCAACTTTATAATTCCAATTTTGAATAAAGTTAGGTTTAAATCATTTGAGAAGAAAATTAGAGATTTTTATGAATTACAAATAAGCTATAAAACGAGTCAGTTTAAGTTAAGTGGTACAGTAGATTTTGTTGTTTCCGAAGGATTGGTAGAGAGCAAGAAACCTTATTTTTTTATTCAAGAGTTTAAAAGAAGTGAAGAATATGGAAATCCAAGGCCACAACTTTTAGCAGAACTAATAAGTGCAGTTGAATTAAATGATTGGAAATTTATAAAAGGTGCTTATATTATTGCTGGAATTTGGCATTTTGTTATTTTGGAAAGATTAGATATTGGTAAATATCAATATTATATATCACAATATTTTGATTCTACAAGGATAAGTGATTTAAAATTGATATACAAAAACCTGTTATTTGTTAAAAATGAAATAATAAGTATGGTAGAAGAGACTAACTAAGCCTTGCTCCCGACCTAGCGGCGCGGGAGAAGAACGGTGTTAACAGGTAGATTCGTATACATTGTCTTGACCTGTTAACAATCTCTTCCACCAGACCTTGTCTGATGATACCTTAATATTTGGTTTACATGGTAAATAAACTAACCTTTCTACTAACAACTCTCACCTGAGTAAACTGCCTATGGCCATCTGGTGAACCATGATAACCAAAACCGCTTTGCTTGGCACCAACCCAAGGAGTATCACCAACTCCACTTATACCTTTGTTAATCCCAACCATTCCAGCTTCTAACTGATTGGCAATAATTTCAGCGTCTTTTCCGCCATAGACGGATGCTCCAAGACCATAGTCAGAATTATTGGCTGCTTTCACAGCATCATTAACATTTTCATAGCGTTCAATACAAATTACTGGGCCAAAAGTCTCTTTTTGAGTTATGAGCATATCATCAGATAAATTGGTTAATACAGTTGGTAAGATATAATGTTCTGGATGATTTTCACCGCCAAGCAATAGTTTGGCTCCTTTTAGCTTTGCATCTTCAATCTGTTCTAATATCTTAGCTCTCTGTTTATCATTAATAATTGGCCCAAGATTAGCGTTAGCGTCATTCCATGCACCAACTTGATAATTTTTCGCCAATTCAACAACTTTACGTTCAAACTGAGCAGCTATTTTAGTATCAACATAAACCCGCTCAGTTGCAATGCACATCTGTCCGGTATTTTCAAAACTATTTGCTACAGCAAACCATGCTGCATTATCAATATTTGCATCTTGCATAACAATAAGAGGGTCTTTTCCTCCCAATTCCATCATTAGACGTTTTAATGTACCTGAAGCATTTTTCATAATGTTGCGACCAGCTTCCTGTGAGCCAGTGAAACCGATAAAATTCACTTTAGAATTAACTAAAGCTTTGCCTTGTTCCTCTGTCCCATGCACAATTTGCAAAACATCCTTGGGAAGCACTTCGTTAAATACATTTACATATTCCTGAGCAATCAACGGCGTTTCTTCCGATGGTTTTAATACCACAGTATTACCGGCTGTTAGAGCTGGAATTATCATCCAATGTGCCATTGACATCGGGTAATTCCACGGTGCAATGATTCCACAAACTCCCAGCGGATTATATTGCATTTGGGTTTCAATATTATGTGCTTTAAATATCTGGGTCTGTATGGCGGCTTGCACCTCTTTAGCCCTATAAACCGCATCAGCACCACAGCCATTCACTTCTCCGGTGGCACGATGAATATCTTTACCCATTTCACGACTCAATAATTCACCTAATTCTTGGGTTTTAGCGGAAAGCTTTTTGGCAGCACGTCCAATATATTCAATTCGCTTGTCTACCGTTAGGTTTCCCCATTCTTGTTGGGCTGTTTTGGCTTTCTCAACCATGCTGGGAATTTGTTCAATATTGGTTATGTCAACCTGTCCAACAATGTTACCATTACTTGGATCATAAGAAATTAGATTCATATTTTAAATAAATTGTTTCATTTTTTCGTCAATCACGATATCTATATTGTCATCATTTATCCCTTCTTCTGCAATAATACTTTCAACCGTTGCTCGTATTGAAGGATGAGACAACTCACTCATTCGGTGCATTATTCCAGCTCTGCGACCAATTCTAAAGATAGTTTTTTCCTGCGAACTCAATTCAAGAAACCATGTTAGGGCATTGAGCATTTTTTCTTTATCATGGGGTAATGTGCCTTCAACCTCAGAAATAAGATTCAGAATATGATCGCTCTTGATAGTGCTGGTTATTCCATTAAGATTTTGGATAAGCAGGAGTAGTTCTTCCACCATTTTGGTGTCATTAGCTCTGGTAAAAACACCATTTTTATAATCTTCAGCAAGTTCGGTTGCATCTGGCAAAGCTAGAGTACGAATTCTGATAAAATCTGGATTTATTTGATTAAAAGCATCAGCAGTTTCCAAAGCATTCTCGGTTGAATATTCATTGCCACCTAAACCGGGCATAAAATATTCTGACAGTTCAAAACCAGCTTTCTTAGTTTTCTGTCCAGCTAAAATATGGGTTTCCTTATCAACACCTTTCTTAATTAATTTAAGTATATCATCACAGCCAGTCTCCATACCAATATGAATTCGATTCAAGCCGGCATCAGAAATCCGCTTGAGATTTTCATCACTGATTTTGGCAATAGTTTTAGACCTTGAATAAGTTGTGATTCGTTCAACTTCTGGAAAATTGGCCCTTATATAATCCAATATAGCAACCATATCATCCGGCTTAATCAGCATACTATTTGCGTCTTGCAAAAATATAGATTGCATTCCATTTCGGAACCAGTTGGCCGCAGAATAATAAACCGGATGCAAATCTGAACCTAATGATTTCTTTAAATTTCTTATTAAAAGTTCTTGGTTAGCAAAATTTTCAGGCTTACTTGCTTCCTGAAGAACTGTTATACATTTTTTTATCAGGTCAATATCGTTAAATAGATGCTCTTTAGGACGAATGCTAAATTTCTGGTCTTTGTACAAGCCACAAAATGTGCAATTATTCCACGGACAATTTCTAGTTATTCTCAACAGTAAACTATTGGCTTCACTTGGAGGACGAATTGGCCCTATTTCAAGTCCGTTGTATTTTTCAGCTTTTTTCAATTTTTGTCTCTTAATAGATTTTTCTCGCTCCAATGCACCAGTGTTAGAATGCAGAATAGCAGTTATTAATTATGAATGGTTAATTATTAATTAAATTCTATAAAAATATCAATTATTATCTCGTTTCCACATGCCATGTGGTAACGCCATAACACCGTGCAGGCGGTGCGTATCAAATAGTATTAATCTCAATATATCAGCAAGATCATAGCTAAATTCGCACCGCTGGTGTGGTGCTTCTGCATTCCCAAATAGCATGTGGGAACGAGATAAATCAATTGATTTGTAGGGGCAATCCCTTGTGGTTGCCATCAGCTCGTAGAAATACACCAAAATTCAGCAAAATCAATTAAATATTGATATTATGATTTAATAGAAGTTGCTTCCGAAAAATCAATCTTCTGGTCATAACGTTTTCTAGATGTTAAAAAACGGTTAATACTATCACGAGATATGTTCATTAATTCTCCCAACGCAACTCAACTGCAATTTGCTGTTGATGGACGACTTATTTCTCTCATTTAATTTTTTTTTGCTTTAATTGACTGATTCATATTATAATACTTTTGTCAATGCGTAAGTCCTAGTAAAATAAATGGTATATTAAATTTTTTTTAATTAAATTATGAAACTAAAAGTAGTTGATCTTTTTTGTGGAATTGGTGGTCTTTCTTATGGTCTTCATAAATCAGGCTTACAGGTAATAGCCGGAGTTGATACTGATAGCTCATGTCAATATTCTTTTGAAGCAAATTGTAAATCCAAATTTATTTGTGAAGATATTATTAAATTGAAAGGGAAAAAAATTAATAGTCTTTATACAAAAAATGATATTAAAGTTTTAGTTGGATGTGCTCCTTGCCAACCTTTTTCTTCATATACTTTCAAGGGTGATAAACATAAAGATCGTCGTGGGGAATTACTTTT
>JAUCGL010000238.1 GCA_030378105.1 Candidatus Halobeggiatoa sp. HSG11
GTTCCGTGCGCTCCGCTGTTGTCAAGCTGACAATGTACCTCTTAGCCATTAACCTGTCCTCCATAAATTTATCATGGAGGATATTTGGTGTGGTTTACCCGTCAAAACAAGGTTGCTGATGTACTAGTATAACCCATAAACATAGAGTTATAGATTTACAGGTTGGTGAAATAGAAATAATAACTTCAATGTTATCTGATGAAACAGATTTTGTTGTACATAAGAAAAGTGCAAGATTAGACAATATACCTTATGAAGGAATATCTGGAGCAGTACATACAGAACTAACAAATCATGAAAGAATATTAGAAAAAGCTTTAGATTATCTAGGTAGAGACCCTGAACCAGAAAGAACAGTAAGAAGACCTTCACCTGACATAGGTGACACTTCTTCAGATATATTAGAAAATGAACAAATAGATAATAGTAAAATGCTTTCTGGACATATTGTATATGTTACAGATGTTAGAAATGATAAAGAGCTTCCAATTTTACAGGCTAAAGAAACTCAAGAACAAGAATTTGAAGTAGATTCCACAAATAATAACTTGCGTATTATTTTAATTGGTTCTATAAAAAATGATGTAAAACCCTCACTTAAATTACTTTCTCCAAGTGGTACAGTAATTGATGAAAATACTGCCTTGCCAAATGTAGAATACAACGATGAAAGTACTATTTATATTAATTATCGTATTACTGAAGTTGAATCGAATACTTTTTCTCCTTTTGTAGCCCAACCATAATATCGAATAATAGATAAGGTTTAATACCAGATTCATCGAGATATATACATTCATTTTTATCAACTAAATCAATTTTTTGTTTGTGTTATTCTACTTCAAGTTCATCTTGTTCCTCATAACGAAATGTTTTTTTGCAGGTTATTCCAAGTTTGGCCAACACTATAGTTTATCGCTGATTGCGTTACATCAAATGTTTGTGCATGTTCATGTTGAAACCAGTATGGATGTTCCGTGAAAAAAAAGGAATTAGTAATTGAATTAGCTATTAAAACTTTAAAATTAGCTTTACGCAAACAATCATGTAACACGTCTAAATTATAGCATTTCCCGATTGGATGGACCACAGTTATATTAAGCAAGAATCTGATATTTTTATAGATTTTAATTAATAATTAAGAATTGCTATATTTGGTTCATCATCTATAATTAAAATTTTATTTTTCATCTTGGATTTCTCTTTCAAGCCACTCACTCAATTCATCTAATTGATATTTTTTAAGAAATGCTTGTATTTGGGCAATAAAGGGTTTAAGGCTGACATCAGACTCACCCAAAATATCTATATATTCTTCCAATTCAAAAATATCGCCAATTAATGATAACTCACATATTTTCTTAAGTTTATCTAGTGGAGGAAATATCATCGGAGTATTATCATTCTCTTCAATTTTTTTATCTTCATAAATCCAAGTCAGGTTAAGAAGTTGCTGCAATTGTTCAAACAACTTTTCAACTTGTATCGGTTTAGGCAAGAAGGCATTACTACCAACGGCTAAACTTCGTTTTTTATCAATATCATATACGTTGGCAGAACTAACAATTATTAGCTTGTCTTTCAATTCGGGAGATTGACGCAATTGGCGAATTAATTCAAAACCATCCATTTCTGGCATGATTAAATCAGTGATAATCACATCTGGCAAAAAATTGGTAGCTTTTTCTAGTCCTTCACCCCCGTCATTAGCCGACTCAACCATAAAACCTAATGGAGCAAGCAAGTCAACCACTACGGCTAGGTTTTCTAAATTATCATCCACAACCAATATTTTGGGTGATTCGCCCTTGACTCCAATAATCGGCTGTTGAGTAAAAATTTTGCTAATTTGGCTAACATCATGCTCTGCAATTGGCAAAGTTAATTCAAACCAGAACCGTGTACCAACATTTATTTGGCTATCAACATGCAATTGCCCACCCATCAATTCGACTAAATTCCTGCTTATAGATAATCCCAAACCACTTCCTTTTGCTTGTTGTTCTTGCTCACCAACCTGCTCAAAAGGTTTAAAGATGGTATTGAGATTTTCGGGAGAAATACCAATTCCAGTATCTTGAATTGAAAATTGAAAATTGAAAATTGAATTACTGTTCTTCATTTTTAACTTTTCACTATTAACTTCCAAAGTAATGCTACCATGATCCGTGAATTTAACTGCATTTCCTAATAAATTTAGCAATACTTGCTGTAATCTCCTTTCATCACTATGCACACTGCAAGGCAATTCATCTCTAATTTTCAAATTAAAAGCAATGTTTTTATCTTTAGTCTTAATTTTGATGATTTCACTTATCCCATTCAGTAATGAGAGCAAATTAAAATCTATCTTGTACAGTTCTATTTTGCCTGATTCTACTTTAGCCAAATCAAGCACATCATTAATGAGGTTTAATAAATGATTACCACTTTGTTCAATAATATTTAAGCCGTGTTGTTGTTTAGAGGTGATAGATAGATCACGTTTTAAAATTTGAGCAAAACCTAAAATTCCATTGAGAGGAGTACGTAATTCATGGCTCATGCTGGCTAAAAAAATGCTTTTCGCCTGATTGGATGCCTCGGCCTCTTGTTTTGCGATTTGAAGCTCTCTGGTTCGTTTCTCTATACGATCTTCTAGTGAGACATTTAAAGCTCGTACCTCATTTTCTGCTTTGATTTGTTCATCCATATAGGTGGTAATGGTATGAAGCAATTGATTACTAGTAAATACTAATTTTCCTAGCTCATCGTACTCGTGTTTTTTTGGAGTTTTTAATTTGAAAGTTCCAGGGTTATTCACATTTATAGCTTCTAGGGAATGTACAATCGTCATTAGAGGTCGAGTGATGATGTATTGGAACACTGATAAAAATATCAGTGCAATAAAAAAATTTTTGATTATATCAGAGAAAAAATGAATCAATGCCCTAGTGTAAAATGGTGACATCAACACATAATTATCAACCAAAATAGAGAGTCTTCCAAAATTAATTCTTTCTTGTTTGGGATGAAGAAGATTAATAGAATGTTCAGAAAACTGTTTACGGACCACATATTGTAGCCACTTTTTTTCATGAACAGTATTGGTTGACTGTTCACGCATACTCAGAAGGCTACCGCTTTCATCAAATATTGTGCCTTGACAGATAAATGAATAATTAAGCAATCCAGTAATAATTTGTTTACCATATTCCGCATCAATAAAAAATACTGCTTGAGAAGCAGAAGCGTGTGTCGCGTTCAGGATGGCATTAACTGATTTTGATATCTCTTGTCGATGTTCTTGATAATCAAAAACAAGTTGAACACATGAAATAACAAAACCAAGTGTGATCGCAATCGTCATGCTGATGCGTGTCAATTTGATAGAAATTTTCTGAATTTTATGCCTCATAATAACAAGTACTTCATATGTCTCAATTGGTAAGCTCTTGGAATACAGGTGTATACTAATTTATCATATTTTTCAACAATGCTTTGAAATATTATAAAAATTTCCTGCAATTGCTATTCAAATCCATTTTTGATAAAGTCCTCCTTGATTTTTTTTATAAGCCCCTCACTTTTCATTTCAGCTAAAGAGCTAGATATATGGGGAACTAACTTTTTATTCTTTTTGTGTAAGTAGTGGTGCATTTGAATTTTAACTAAAGGAGGTTCTAAAATCTTAAAACCTTGAAATTCATTTTGTTTCATTGTTACCAATGCATCTATTTTAGCTAATATAAGAAAATCGGCACGTCCATGATTGAGCATATCAAATAATTGTTTCTGGGTATTTACTTCGCTATATTTCATTCCTTGAAGACCTATCTCAGCAAACTTAAGCCCTCTTTGAGTAATGATTCTATACGGAGCAAGACTTTCCCATCCTTTAACAAGAAAATTTAAATTCTTTGTAATGGCAACTCCTTCCACTTCATTTATTGGCGGCTCAACTCTAATCAGATTCGTATATTTTTCACTAAGAGTTGGGATTCTGGATAACACGCCATCTGTTATGCCCTGATTAGCGTCTTTAATTGCCCTTTCAGCAGGCAGATATTCAAATTTTAATGTGACACCAATTCTCCTATACCCTTCTTTCAATACTCTGAATGGGGGGATTGTCGCATCAGATTCCATTCTGGATGTTGTAATTATCGTTTCTCCAAATAATGATTTTGGAAATATAAATATAATTCCCATACATAAACAAAAAATTTTCATTAACATGTTTTTTTTCCAGTAGTAAAAAATGAAACAGAGAAAAAATTATTGTTCCAACCGCATAAGTACTGAAGCATAATTTTTTGGAAAATAATTAATTAAAAATCAAATAGTTATTTTATCAAAATATACGATAATTTATGCTTTAGTACTTATGAGTTTTGCAAGAGGCTTCGTATGATAAATATTTTTCTTTGAAATAAGCCCATATTATAGCCTTTCCCGATTAAATAGATTACGGTAATACAAAATAAATAATTGATATTTTTATAGAATTTAATTAATAATTAATCATTCATAATTGATAAATATGATAAACTTCTGGTTCATGTACAGTCTTTATTCAAACTTTCTTCCTCCAAATACTACATCAAGTTGAATTTGCTCTCACAGTTA
>JAUCGL010000239.1 GCA_030378105.1 Candidatus Halobeggiatoa sp. HSG11
ATATGAAGAATAGGTAGAATACTTGATTAAGAGTTTTTGTGCTGGATTTTTGTGATGAATAGCTATGTTAGTAGAAGTTTTAAATTTATAATTAAAATAACTTTTTGTTCTTGAATAATATATTACTTGAATGAAAATTTTTGTTGATATTAAATTTGAGCTTATAACTAATATGACTCCTTTATCAAATAAGTTCATTTGGAAACTTTTAGTGGGTTTGTTAAACCTTACTTTTATTTTATATATAAAGTTATTTCCTATATAAATTAATCATCTATTTGGTATCTAAGCATGTCGATAAAATTTATTAGTGTTGCTCATATAGTTGACGGAAGGCAACTGAGCCGTGGTCACTCTGAACCTGTCAGACCTTCCATCTCTTCATATATTTTCTTATCTAAGTCAAACTTTTTCTCAAACTCTCCGTTAGTTTTTATCGGATAACTGGATTGGATCACAAAGTTTCTCCCTATTTTCTTCAGTCCTACAATATGCCATTTATATTTACTACAATTTTTTATTCTCCTTGCAAATATCAAATCGCTTTTAAATTTTATGCTTGCTTTCTTTTTGATTGCACTTTGCTTGAAAGCATTTGTTGGATTATGTAATGTTTCAATAATCCACGAGAAGGTTTTAATTTTATGAATATCTCTCGTATGGAATTCCGAATTATGTTTTTTATAGTCCTCTAAAAGGTTAGTCTCATAAAATATTCCATCCATAAATTTATCCATATAACCAGATATATGAAATTCATTTTTAATACCAATTAAGTGAGGAAAATTATTAAATTCTGACCTTATGTTTACTTGTTGTTTATTTGAAAAAAAATTTTTAAAACTATCTTCTAACTTGCCATTTTTTTCATAATTTGTAAGCTTCAATATCAATGATATCTTAATAAAGTTGTCTTTGAAATAAAAAAGCAATGCCTTGTAATTTAATAGAGCTATATCTAATATTTTTGGAGCTTCTGTATTATAAATATATTGTTTAACCAATTTATCTTTATTTTTTTTCAAATTATTTATTTTACTTCTACAATCTGCTAACTTCTCAAGTTGGTTGTTATATTCTCTAATTTTATCTTCAATAGACTGTTCTGAATTACTCATTTTAATCATAGTCTCATTTTCTATCAAAAATAATTAAATAACAATATGTTTTAGAAATATATAATTTATTGTTAGTTTAAAATTGCCCAGCTAGATAACCTAAATGAGCGATGGCAAATGCCACTAACATTGGTATTGGGGGAAAACTTAATAGTCCCATACCAATAACAAAAAAACTTAAGGTAAAAATAAACCGTTGCATAGCAGCAATATAGAATATTCTTACTTCATTACCTGGTTTGTCTACTCTAGCAGCTAAACGAATCCGACGATTCATCATCCAAACATTAAACATCACAATAAAACCTCCAAACAAGGCAGATTGTGCTGCTAACTGGGTTTGATAAAAGTAAAAAAACCATGCAATACCAGTAGTTGTCATAGCTTGTACTGCTAATATTTTTGATGCACCAGTATCTAATGGTTTAGAATCGGAATTCATTGTAAAAATTTTTAATGGGAAAAACTTAATAGTTTAATGGGATGTGGCCTTTAGGTCAATCAAGTATTTTAATATAGATATTATTATTATAATGTTTTACTAATTAAACTTTTAAGTTTTAGGATTTATTTTTACTTGTAAGGATGTTCTAAATCTTTAATTATTTGTATAAAAATATTTTGTTTTGGTATTGAAGTTTAAAATTTTATCTCTTTGCACAGGATATTTTTTATTAATTAATTAATTCAAATATCTCTATAATTGTCAAAATTAGGATTAATGAGGTTTTAAAAATTAACAGAATTTCTTATTCTATAGATTTGTAGAAAAATAAAAGTTCTCAGACCTGCCAAGTTTCTTTGGTCAAAAATTTATCTGAAAAGCTATAATAATTTATTATACTGCACATATTCATAATTTGAACTTTTTCAAGCATAGGTAGTCCTACAATATGTAGTGTTAAACCTGCTAGGTATTTGAGACCTAGCAGTTTTTTTGGATTCATCACTACTTTATTTAGGACTACCAAAAAATGATTGATTGTTAATATACTAATTTCTTTGAAATTTTGATGATATTTTATCCGCTTACGCTTCATTAATCATAAAGAATTTTGCAGAAATTTCATGATGTTCACGAGAACATCCATTATAGCATTTCCCAATTAAATAGACCACAGTTATATTAAGCAAGAATTTGATATTTTTATAGATTTTAATTAAGAATTGCTATACCTTCCCTCCAGCCATTAAGTTAAGGCTTTTATATTTATTATCAATACTATACATATCAAATCATCTGTTAAGCAAAAATTGCACCTTAAAAAATACTTTAATATTTTTAGTTAATTATTGAGCTACGTCATTTTGCTATGCTAAATAGTCAACATTATAACGTATTGATATACTTGATTTTGGTTGATACGAAGCAGAGCTTCATAGGCAGTCATTACCAAACTGGAGTTTGGGAACGATGAAAAGTTTAAGGCAAGGTTGGAAGGAAACAATTACTGGTGATATTCACCCTATTGATAGTTTGTGGGATGATATTGAGTAATTTTGTATGAAGATTAGAGGAATTTAATGAGCCTGCTTGTTGTTTAAATTATTTGCAAATATAAAGTAATTACATTATAATTACATATAGGAGGTTCAAAAATGGCACATTTAATAAGGATTGGTAATTCTCAAGGGATAAGAATTCCTAAACTAATTATTGAACAAGCTAATCTTGAAGGAAAAGAGCTTAAATTGCAGGTTGTCAATGAAAGGCTTGTTGTTGAACCAGTTAAAAAAGCAAGAGATGGTTGGAAGCAATCAATTGAAGAAATTATGGCTACTAATGGTAATGAAGTTATTGATAATGAATGGTTAGATGCAGAATTAACTTTTGATGATGATTTAGAATGGTAATGATTACTCATTTTCAAGTATGGTTGGTGAAACTAAATCCAACTAAAGGTAAGGAAATAAATAAGACTAGGCCATGTGTGATAATTTCACCAGATGAGATGGTTGCATTGTCTACTGTGCTGGTTGCACCAATGACAACAAAAGGTTTTGAGTTTCCATGTCGAGTTAAATGTGAGTTTTCTGGAAAAGAAGGTTTGATTTTGCTGGATCAAATAAGAGCAGTAGATAAATCACGATTGGTTAAAAATTTGGGGATTTTGGATGAAGAAACTCAAATAGCATTGTGTGAATGTTTGCAAGAGTTGTTTGCTTATTGAAATTTAGAATCTTTAAAATAATCAGATATTTTTGAGTTGATAACGAGATGATTAATCCTGAAAAATTAAAAGCATTTACAGATAAGATTTTGATCGAGTCTGCGTCACTGCCATTAAGTTAAGGGCAACTATAAAGGATTGCTCCTACGTAATATGATGATTTGTAGGGGTAATCCCTCGTGGTTACCCCAATCAATTTGCTTAACTTAATGGCAGTGACGCTGGTGCATGGGAACTAGAAATCCTGTTCAAAAACTGTCTGAATCAGGACTAACGGAATTATAGGATATTCAGAACATTTCTTGATTAAATACGACATAATAATATCGAACAAGTAATTAATAATTACCAAATTCTTTCCAACTCATAATTATCAAATTCACTATCTCTGCTAATTAATGGCACTTGTTCAAATTGGCTTTGGGCAATCAAGATACGGTCAAATGGGTCACGATGATGAAAAGGTAAATTGCCAAGTTGAATAAGGTGGTTTACCACAATGGGTAATTGGGTTAATTCATTATTGGCTAATTCTCTTGGAATTAAAATATCAAAAGGTTGTGAAAGCTCAAGTTTCTTTTGGCTAGTTTTTATCGCAATTTCCCAAAGCGTGGCAACTCAAAATTTCATTATCGGTTTCTTGTATCAGTAGCCTACATTGTTGACTTAATTTTTTATCGCCATTGATGAACCATAAGAATGCGTGTGTATCCAGAAGCAAACGCGTTACATATAGTCCTTGAAGTCATCTAACGGTGCATCGAAATCATCTGCCATTTTAATTAAACCTTTTGAACTTCCGAAAGTACGTTGTTTGCGTATTTTAGGTTGTTGTGTGATGGGTGTTTTGTTTTGATTTAAGTTGTCAAGCATTTGATTGTAGTCATGTTCTGCAAGTAAAATAGCAGTTTGTCCTTGTCCAATAGAAATTGTTATTGGTTCATGTGTAGAAAGTGTTTGTTGAACCATTATAACGTATTTGTGGAGTTAGTTCAGATTGAAGAATGTTCATGAGAGTTTTTTAACTTTAAATTTTTAACTGTGATTGATTTGATGTACGCTTTTTGACTATAGAATATAACTATTAATCTAAATATTTGTTGAGGTTGAATGGCAGTGGGCTTGAACTGTGAGTCCCAAGATAAAAGGCCGGAGATTCCCAAAGGAATTTGGCTAAATTTTTATGCAAAACGTTGTGTTAAAATATCTTCCAGACCCAATGCTCCTGCGATAATGCCC
>JAUCGL010000026.1 GCA_030378105.1 Candidatus Halobeggiatoa sp. HSG11
AACAGATACTCTACATTATTATCCTTCAATAACTCATAAAGCAGTGCGAACAATAAATATCAATATAATGTACATGCAAAATCACCTTGAAAAATTTGCATATTTTTATGATAGAACTAAATTGAATAATGTTAAAAAAACCATTGCAATTTATGAAAGAGATGTCAATCGAAACATATCTATTATTGAAAAACATTTTTTTGGTAGCAAACAAAATATTGATAGAGTTAAAAAATTATTTAAAGATTGGAAGCCAATTCTTAATGAAATTGTGGCTTTGTACCGGAAAAATGATGAAAAATCAGCCTATCATAAAATATTTAAAGGCGAGAATGCAGTTCATGTTGCCAAATTAAAAAAAGCTGTTAATGTTTTGACTGAATTTGCAGATATAAGCACTGAATTAAACTTATCTCAAGCTAATTCACAAACTAAAAATACTCTATGGTTATCAATCATGATCGTAATTGGTCTATTTATAGGGGTATGGGTTATGTTTTTGATGTACCGTAAGGTAGCAACGGATGTTAATTTAAGTTTTGACATTGCTGATGCGATGGTTAAAGGTGAATTAAAAGGTAAACTTCAGTGTGAGCCTAATACCAAATCTGAAAGATTATTAGAAATATTAGATAAAGCCAGAATTGAATTTAATGATCGCACTCAAAGTGTAGCAGAAATAGAAAATCAAATAGGTGAATTGAAAGAAGTTAAACGAGAAATAGAAGAGAATAAGCATTTAGTGGAATTACGAGAAAAAAAGGAAAATATACAAAGACAAATCGCAATGGATACTTTGCGTGCCAGTAAATCATTAGATAGTATATTTACCGGTTTTTTCTTAGAAGAAAATGCTATAGGAACTGATCCAGAAGGTTATTCCACAATTCCTAAAACACCTGCAAGCGGTCAACCAGAAGGTAAACATGCAAAGACCTTTTTTGGACATTTACAAGATGGAAGTTGGTAATTTTTGATTTAAAACTTAACATAAATGAACTAACACAGAGAGCTTTTATATTCCACCGATTTCATCGATGGCTATTCATATTCAATCCTTTCAGGATTATAACAATAACCCCAACGAGGTTAACACTTGAATAGCCATAGTTGAAACCTATGGAATGCTTATACCAAAACATGACTCAAGTTGATTTTTATATACTAAAAACTAATATTCGACAAAGAAAAGAATGTCTTGCATGTCAAATAGCAGATAAAGTTTGGCATCAAAATTATCAAATTTATGTCCATAGCCAAGTAAGAACGGTTGAAATTAATTAAAGGAAAACAGACTTATGCAAAATATAACACTACGTTCCCGTGTGGATGCAGATGGCAATTTACAATTGAACATACCCACCACACTCCCTAACACTGAATTGGATGTGCTTGTTTTTTTACGCCCAGTCAATTCTTCTGATGTTAATAAACCAAAAACATTCTCTGAGCGGTGGTACGGAAAATTTAAAGGAATGTCTGACTCTAAAAATAATGCAGAACGAGATTTGCGGTTTGAATATTTAGCAGAACGTTACCAACTATGAAAAATATTTTCGTGGATTGCGACATATTGTTAGATGTTGGTTTAAAACGTGAACCTTTCTGTCATGCCTCAAGCAAACTACTTGATTATCTTGAGTCTCACCCCAACACCTCAAACAAAATTCAAATAAAATTATAAAATAAAAAGGTAACTATTTACCCATTTAATTGGTAATTTTTCAATTTAAAACATAACAAATTTAAAATTATTCCTTATACCAAAACATGATTCAAGTTGATTTTTACATACTAAAAACTAATATTAGACAGAGGAAAGAACGGCTTGCCTGTCAAATAGCTGATAAAGCTTGGCATCAAAATTATCAAATTTATGTCCATAGCGAATCGCAAATGGCTGCCGAACAACTTGATATGATGATGTGGGTATTTAAGGAAGAAAGCTTTTTGCCACATGATGTCTATTATTCAAATACTTCCTCAATAGCTCCAATCCAAATTGGTTATACTAATCAGGCTTGTAAAGATATGGAAGTGCTGATTAATATGAGTAAAGTTATTCCACCTTTTTTTGAACAATTTCAACGTATTGCCGAAATCGTTGACAATAATAATATAGAACGTGAAGCTGGTAGAAACCGTTATCGCTTTTACAAAGAACAGAATTATAATTTAAAAGTACATGAAATCAATCATTAGGCTGTTTATATGAAAAAATCTAAAACACTCGAACTTCCGATTTTAAATGATGTAGTCATACCGGGTAAAGATGTTGAAGAGCAGGATGAATTTCCTTCTATATTAAATGAATTAGAAATTAAAGCCTTGCAAAAACAAATAGATAAAATTGTGAAACGACAATTGGAAGCAACTCTTAATAAAGCTATCAATGAAGCTAGTAATGATATAAAAAAACATTTAGACAAAGTGTTACCTAATCTTATCAAAACTGCCAAAAAACGTAGTTAACTTTGATTTATATATTATCAATATCCAAAAATGTTTACTTTAACTGAAATAGCCCCAGCATTGAACGCAACTCTTAATGGTGCTGATATTAAATTTACTAGTTGCAGCATAGATACCCGTCAACTACAACCAGGAGCTATTTACATAGCTTTAGCTGGCGAAAATTTTGATGGCCATGATTTTGTTCAACAAGCTCAAGACAAAGGAGCTGTCGCAGCTATCATTTCTCATGATGTTAAGACAAATTTGCCAACCTTACGAGTTCACGATACTCGCAAAGCATTAGGAAAATTGGCTTATTTATGGAGACAACGTTTTGATTTACCTATAATTGCAATCACCGGTAGTAACGGCAAAACAACTACCAAGGAAATGTTAAAAGCTATCTTAAGCCAGCATTCAGTATTAGCAACTAAAGGCAACCTTAACAATGAAATAGGTGTACCTTTAACCTTATTTAACTTAAATAGTGAACATCATTATGCTGTCGTTGAAATGGGTGCTAACCACATGGGCGAAATTGCCACTTTGACTAAAATAGCTCAACCCACTTGTGCCATAATAACCCAATGTGCTCCTGCTCATTTGGAAGGGTTTGGAAGTATTGAAGGAGTTGCCAAAGCTAAAGGTGAAATTTTCACTCATTTACCAAGCGATGGGGTTGCAATTATTAACAATGACGATGTTTATGCTAAGTTATGGCATGATTTAGCAATTTCCCATCAAATCAAAACTTATGGTTTGAACAATCAAGCTGATGTATCTGCAAAAAATATAAGTTTACAAGATGATAGTAGTTATTTTATATTACAAACTCCAAGCGGTGAAATTGCTATCAATCTACCTTTGCCCGGTCAACATAATATAATGAATGCCTTGGCAGCAAGTAGTGCCGCATTAGTTAATAATTGTACGTTACAAACTATTCAACAAGGCTTACAATCCATGCAACCAGTAGTTGGACGTTTACAAATTATTAAAGGTAAAATAACATTAATAAATGACACTTATAATGCTAATCCAACTTCACTTAAAGCAGCCTTGCAGGTTTTAAACAATATGACATCTCCGCATTGGTTAATACTTGGTGATATGGGTGAACTTGGAACTGATAGCGTTGAATTTCATCGGCAAGCTGGGCAATTAGCAAAAGAATTCGAGGTAGAAAAGTTATGGACCATAGGTGATATGAGTCATCATGCTACTACTTATTTTGGAGATAAAGGTAAGCATTTTACCAATCACGATGATTTAGTTCAATCAATGCTAACTCAATTACCGTCTTCAGCCACTTTATTAATCAAAGGTTCGCGTTCTATGCAAATGGAAAAAATAGTGCAAGCTTTACAGGAAGGAATTTAAAATATGTTGTTATGGATAAGTGAATATTTAATGAATTTTTACACCGGTTTCAATGTGTTTCAATATATAACATTGCGAGCTATTTTAGGAACAATCACCGCTTTAGGTATATCATTATTAATTGGCCCATTTATGATTCGTAGTTTAAGCCGTAATCAAATTGGTCAATGTGTACGTGATGACGGACCAGAGACTCATCTTGTCAAAGCCGGTACTCCAACTATGGGAGGTGCGTTGATTTTGGTAGCGATTGCAGTAAGCACGTTATTATGGGGTGATTTATCCAATCGTTTTGTGTGGATAGTTTTAGCGGTTACTTTGTTATTTGGATTGATTGGTTTTATAGATGATTATCGCAAAATTGCATTGGGAAATTCAAAAGGTTTGTCTGCTAAACAGAAATATTTCTGGCAATCGGTATTTGGTTTAGGGGCAGCATTTGTCTTATTAGCAACAGCTCAATCTCCTAATGAAACTCAATTAATCGTCCCATTCTTTAAACATATTGTGTTTGACCTTGCTCCTTGGCTATTTGTATTATTAACTTATTTGGTGATTGTGGGAACAAGCAATGCGGTTAATCTAACTGATGGTTTAGATGGATTAGCAATTTTGCCTACAGTTTTAGTGGCTGGGGCTTTAGGAATTTTTGCTTACACGACTGGCCATATCAACTTTGCAAGTTATTTATCCATCCCTTATATAGCTGGAGTTGGGGAAGTGATGGTATTTTGTGGAGCAATAGTCGGAGCTGGCTTAGGATTTTTATGGTTCAATACTTATCCAGCTCAAGTATTTATGGGTGATGTAGGAGCTTTAGCTTTAGGAGCGGCACTTGGTATTGTTGCTGTTATCGTCCGTCAAGAGTTGGTATTAATGATAATGGGCGGAGTGTTTGTGATGGAAACTGTGTCGGTTATTTTACAAGTTGCTTCTTTTAAATTGACTGGTAGGCGTATCTTTCGGATGGCTCCATTACACCATCATTTTGAATTAAAAGGTTGGCCAGAACCAAGAGTTATAGTTAGATTTTGGATTATAACAGTTGTATTGGTATTGATAGGATTGGCTACTTTGAAAATTCGCTAAGATTGAGCAAAAATTGTTATTTCGAGAATAAGGTACGATTTCCCAAAACTCCTATAATCTTGATTTCGGTAAATACTCTTCGTTCCATTCCCGAAACAACTATCAAATTAGCGAAGGTATTGATAGTATGACTTAATATATTCCACAGATTTCATCGGTGGTTATTCACATTCAACCCTTTCAGGGTTTATGAATCAATTGTTAACCCCGAAGGGGTGAAACATGAGAATAGCCATAGATGAAACCTATGGAACTTTAAAAATCAAAAAACGGGAAATTTTAAGACAGGATAAAAGCTGTTTTTTGACAGGCTAGGATTATCTCTTGTACCCAACAATTTCCTTAACTTAATGGCATTGACCTAACCAATGAGTAATAATAACAATGTTATCAAAACATTTATGGAAAATTAATTCATTACTTATCCAAAATAATTTTCTATCATCACAAGGAAGAATAATAACCAATTCATTTTCTTCATTAAAAACTACTTTATTGATTACCATAATTTTTATGGTATCAACTCCCATTTTTGCAGATGCTAGTTTAGTCATAAATGAAATAAATTATGATGATAAAGGTGCTGATTTTATAGAATATGTAGAACTAAAAAATATCAGTGGCTCCACAATTGATTTTTCTGTAACACCTTATGTGCTTGACTTGATCAATGGTGATACTAAAAATAGTTATAAGACGATTAATATTAAGACTGGTACAGTAGATAATAATGATTATTTTGTGATATGTGGCGATAACACAACAGTACCTAATTGTGATTTTGATAGTTCACCAAGCACTGGTTTTCTCCAAAATGATGTTGAAGCAATTGTTTTGAAATTAGGTGGTTTTATTGTTGATACAGTTAGTTATGAAGGTGATGTAACAGGATATGTAGAAGGGACTGCTGCTGGCTCAGATAGTCACACTATAGCTTTAATTAGTCTTTCTCGTTTCCCAGATGGTACAGACACAAATAATAATAATTCAGACTTTGCTCTCAAATGTATAACTCCCGGCACTGAAAATAATATTGTTGATAGTAGTGGGTGTTATGCTCTTTCTATTAACGATCCAATAGCTATAACTGAAGGAAATAATGGTAATAAAACTATAGATTTTACGGTTAGTTTAAGTCATGCTGCAACACAGGACATTACCGTGGATTATGCTACTGCTGACAATACTGCAACTGCTAATAGTGATTATAGTTCGATAGCTTCCAAAACTTTAACCTTTCCCGCAAATAATAATACAGTTCAAACTGTAACTGTTACTATTAATGGTGATGAAATAGATGAAGGCACTAGTGAAACATTTTATATCAATTTAACCAATAGTAGTAATAATTCTCAAATTAGTGATAATCAAGGTACTGGAACTATTACTGACGATGACACTGCTGGACTTACCGTAACAGAAACCAGTGGAACTTTAGTTAATGAATCAGGTACTACCGATACATTCACAATTGTCTTGGATAGCAAACCAACTTCTGACGTTGAAATATCAATTGCCAGTGGAGATATTGGAGAAACAACAGTTGATAAATCTTCTTTGTTTTTTACAACTGGTAATTGGAGTATTGCTCAAATTATCACTGTAACTGGGGTAGATGATGGTGCTGTTTCTGATGGCAATCAAACAACTACTGTAACATTAAGTGTTGTTGATGCAAATAGTGACGACCAATACGACACATTAACTGATACTGTAAACGTCACCACTGTAGACAACGATATAGCGGGAGTTGCTGTTAGTCCAACCAGTCTGACAGTCAATGAACTAAGTGGGACAGCAAGCTTTACTGTTAAGCTCAATACGCAACCTTCTGGTAGTTCAAGCGTCACAATACCTTTAAGTACATCATCTAATTGTACAATTTCCCCAACAACTTCAATTACCATAGCTAGTGCAGATTGGAATACCAGTAAATCTGTCATAGTAACTGCGATTGATGATGCGATTGACAATGCAACTAATAGAACTTGTACTATTACCACTGGCGATCCAACTAGCGGTGATACTGATTATGGAAACTTAGTTGCTAATGATGTTTCTAATGTTAGCGTTAGCGTGCAAGATGATGATATTGCTGGAATTGACGATGTTAGTGGTAATATAAATCTTATCGAAGGTGGGGCAACTGGTAGCTATGATATTAAGTTAAGTAGTCAACCAAGTGATGATGTGGAAATAACTGTCACGGCTAATACGCAAACAGCAGTTAGTAAAGATGGCGGCACAAACTTAAGTAATAATGTTGTTTTGACTTTTACCAATGGTGACTGGAATATTGCCCAAACTATTACTGTTCAAGCTATTGATGATAGTGCTGTAGAAGGAAATCATATCAGTATTATTTCCCATAAAATAACTGGTACTGTTAATGATGGTAATTATCCAACAACATTGATATTAGGGAATGTTACTGCCAATATAACCGACAATGACAATCCACCCACAACAGATACCGGTGGTTCTTCAACTCCATTACCAAACAAAATGACAGTATTTGCCAAATTCGCTGGCCAAGGTTCTGGAATAGTCACCAGCAGTCCACATGGTATTAACTGTAGAACTGAAGCTGGAGAGTGTAAAGCAGAATTTGATACAGCATCTAAAATGAAACTAACTGTCAAACCAGATTCAGGTTCAGAATTTGATCGTTGGAGTGGTAAAAACTGTGATACAGAAATATTCCTTACCAGTAATCGTACTTGTACGGCTTATTTCAAACTAACGCCTCGCACTTTGACTGTTTCTTATCCTGAAAACAGCATAATAATCAGTTCTCCGCAAGGCATTAACTGTGGCAATAATAATCAAGAATGTAGCCACAAATTTGAAGGTGGTGAGACTATCAATCTGTCAGCTATCCCAAACAATGATTATATACTTGATTCATGGTCAGAGAACTGTTCAGATGGTAAGATTCAATTGTTAGAAAATGCTACATGTTCAGCTACTTTAATAACCAAACCGGCTGAATCAGTTGTGATAACTCCAGTTGACCCGATAGTTCCAGATATTATTCCACCAACTACGAATACTGATTCAGAAGATTTAACAACTTCAAATGTTGATGAATCAACTATTTTAACAAATACAGTTAGCTTCAGTGAACAAAATTATGAAGTAGCTGAAAACGCTGGGCAAATTGAAATAACAGCAACTCGTATCGGTATCGAAGGCAAAGTCACTGTGGAATTATGGAGTTCAGCAAGTGATTATAATATAACAGAAACTTTAGTATGGAATGATGGTTTGGATGGTGATATAACCGTGCCAATCACAATCATAGACAACGATATAGTCGATGGTAATAAAGAAATAATTCTCAGTTTAGGTAATGCTGAAAATACCAAATTAGAACTAAATACTTCAGTGTTGACTATTATTGATGACGATAAATTACCAAATATATCTATAGACAAAATTACCACTCTTACAACCCTGCCACCATTAGCAAATAATACTTGTTCGTCAGCTAATATCCTTAAAACAACCTGTAATTTTAATTGGAAGGATGCCAAAAATATTCTTATTGAAAAACAAGGCAGTATAGGTAATGCGATTATAGTAACTGATATTAATAATCAAGGCCGTATATCTAATTCAAAAATAGTCGAAGATGTTCAAGTAACTGGCGGAATTGTTAGTGGTTATATCACTAATCTTGGAACCTTATCCAACTTTGAATTTGTTGGTGCTTCAATAACTGGAATGAATACGAAAGGTGAAATTATTGGTATTCTCAGTAGCAAAATTTTCAATAACAGTAAAATTGGCGGTAGCTTTGAAAATATCCGTTTAGCTCCAAATACTCATATTATTGGTGGGATTCTGAAAAAAACTATTATTGGTGATAAAAAACAGCCAGCTATTTTGGAAAATTTACATATTGAATCTAAAAGTTATATTTCCAATGTTATTATCGCAGAAAATGTAACTTATGGTGAAAGCGTTATTTTTACCAATGTTGAGTTAAGAACTAAAATAGCTCAATTACCAGTATTAGGTGATTCTATTGTTATTGATCCTTATGGTAATTTTATGAATACTAGTTCCGCTAAATTCACTGGTGGAGTTTCAGAAAATGGTGGACTTTTCCAACGTAAATCAACCATCAACCATCAATCTCAAATAACAATTACCAGCAATCTATTAGTTGATGTGAAACATATTGGCAAACAAGCTGATATTTTGGTAGTTGCAGCCCATACCATCAATGGTAAGAATGACTTTTACATGCTTAATTTTGAAAGTAAACCAATTATTTGGAATGGTAATTTTGCTGATTTAATTGCTTTCCAAAGCTTGACAAAATTGGCTCCAGTTGAAGCAATTGAAATTTGGAATAACCCGCTTGATATAGCTGGTTCTGTTATGGTTTATGTTGGTTATAGACTTGCAGATGGTAGGATTGTTTACTCACCTAAAGATATGATTGAAATGGATTTTGTTGAATAAATATAGGAGTCCAAGATAACCATGTTTGAGTAGTCATACAATATGTAGTGTTAAACCTACTAGGTATTTGAGACCTAGCAGGTTTTTTGGAGTCATCACTATTTTATTTAGGACTACCTCATGTTTGAACTCCTTAAAATAACTTTAGACTAGAATTAATGTCTAAAATGTCGCATTCCAGTGAATACCATTGCTATTTCATGCTCATCGGCAGCAGCAATTGTTTCCTTATCTCGCATCGAACCACCCGGCTGAATGATAGCAGTGATACCAACACTAGCAGCCGCATCAATCCCATCTCTGAATGGAAAGAAAGCATCCGAAGCCATAACAGAACCTTGCACTTCTAACTTTTCATCAGCAGCTTTTATCGCAGCAATTTTAGCACTATAAACTCGGCTCATCTGGCCAGCCCCAACTCCTATCGTCATACCATCTTTACAATAGACAATAGCATTAGATTTCACAAACTTAGCTACTTTCCAAGCAAATAATAAATCTTGCAGTTCTTTTTCAGTTGGTTGACGTTGGGTAACAGTCTTTAAATCAGCAATTGTCACCATGCCAGTATCACGTTGTTGTACTAATAAACCGCCTCTTATTCGTTTAAAATCAAAATCTTGTTCTGAGCTATCAGCATTCCAAATTCCTGATTCTAATACTCGTACATTTTTCTTAGTTGCCAGAATTGGTTTAGCAGCTTCTTCAACATTTGGAGCAATTATAACTTCTACAAACTGACGGTCAATAATAGCTTTAGCAACTGTGGCATCTAAACTACGATTGAAAGCAATGATGCCTCCGAAAGCAGAAGTTGGATCAGTTTTAAAAGCTCTATCATAAGCAGAGCCAATATTTTCCCCAATGGCTACTCCACATGGATTCGCATGTTTAACAATAACGCAACTTGGTTCAGAAAAAGATTTGACACATTCTAATGCTGCATCAGTATCAGCAACATTGTTATAAGACAACTCTTTACCTTGAATTTGTTTGGAATTTGCGACACATATCAAAGTAGAATTTGGTTCGCTATAAAAAGCCGCTTGTTGATGAGGATTTTCTCCATAACGCATAGTTTGAACTTGTTGATATTGGAGAGAAAGAGCCGGTGGAAATGAATTGCCAATACTTCCTAAATAATTAGCAATTAAACTGTCATAACGAGCAGTATGAGCAAAAGCTTTACTAGCAAGAGCAAATCTGGTTGCTTCAGTCATCGCACCATTATTATTAGCCATTTCTTCTAATACGCTATCATAGTCTTCAGCATCAACAACTACTGTAACAGCAGCATGATTTTTGGCCGCAGAACGTAACATGGCTGGCCCACCTATATCAATATTTTCAATTGCAGTAGCTAAATCACAATCTGGTTTAGCAATCGTCTGTTCAAATGGATACAAATTAACTACAACTAAATCAATTGGTTTGATGCTATTATCTACCATCACAGCTTCATCAATACCACGCCGTCCCAGTAAACCACCATGAATTTTGGGATGCAGAGTTTTAACTCGTCCTCCCATCATTTCAGGAAAACCTGTATAATTAGATACTTCAGTAACTGGAACTCCATTATCTGCAAGTAATTTGGCGGTTCCTCCAGTTGATAAAATTTCTATATTTTGTTCGCTTAAAGCTTTGGCAAAAGGAATAATTCCTGATTTGTCAGATACACTTAACAACGCTCGTTGGATAGTTGACATTAAATAACCTCAAGTATTATATATAATTTATAGGTTTTATGTAGATATTTTATTATTTATCAAGGAGAAAAACAGGATAACTTCATTAATATGTGGTGTTAAACCTGATAGATATTTGAAACTTAGCAGTTTTTTTGGAGTCATCACTACTTTATTTAGGACTACCAAAAAATGAAACAAATTTATCCACTCATCTGTAAGCTAATGTAATCTCACTTGTTATAGTAGTTTTTATGAATATCCAAAACACTTATGAGTTTAATCATATAGTTAGCTATTAAATTTTCAATTGACTTTAAACAAAAAAAGCTTTACCCTAATCAAATTGAAAAATCTCAGTTTACTTAATAAGTATTTACTTATATACTAATCCTTATCTGATAGCATTTGATGCACATTAAATGTTTACTAAACCCTATATTTATTCTTAAAAATCAACTTTGAGAATGAATTTTTTTAATATCCTAGTACAGGAGAAATAAATGCCTTCACGTAGAGAACTAGCTAATGCAATTCGTGCTTTGAGTATGGATGCTGTGCAAAAGGCCAATTCTGGTCATCCCGGAGCACCAATGGGTATGGCTGATATTGCTGAAGTATTATGGAATGATTATATGAACCATAATCCAGCTAATCCTAATTGGGCAGATCGTGACCGGTTTGTATTGTCCAATGGTCATGGCTCAATGTTGATTTATTCTTTGCTTCATTTGACTGGTTATGATTTATCAATGGAAGACTTAAAAAACTTCCGGCAATTACATTCAAAAACTCCGGGGCATCCAGAATATGGTTATGCTCCGGGCGTGGAAACAACCACTGGCCCATTAGGTCAAGGTATCACCAATGCAGTTGGAATGGCTATTGCGGAACGTACTTTAGCTGGTCAGTTTAACCAAGCTGGCCATGACATTATTGACCATAGCACTTATGTATTCTTGGGTGATGGCTGTATGATGGAAGGTATTTCCCATGAAGCTTGCTCCCTAGCTGGTACTTTGGGATTGGGCAAGTTGGTTGCTTTTTATGATGACAACGGTATCAGTATTGATGGTGAAGTTGAAGGCTGGTTCGCTGATAACACTCCACAACGTTTTACTGCCTATGGCTGGCAAGTTATTGAAAATATTGATGGTCATGATGGTAATGCTATCAAACAAGCTATAGACCAAGCTAAAGCTGAAACTGGTAAACCAACTTTGATTTGTTGCAAAACAACCATTGGTTTTGGTTCTCCAAATAAAGGTGGTAAAGAAGATTGTCATGGAGCTCCACTTGGTGATGCTGAAATTGAGTTGGTAAGGAAAGAACTTGGTTGGACTGCTGCACCATTTGAAATGCCTGCTGATATAGCTACTGGTTGGAATGCTAAAGAAAAAGGTGCTAAAGCTGAAAGTGATTGGAATGGTAAATTTACCGCTTATGCTCAAGCTCATCCTAAGTTAGCTGCTGAATTAAAACGGCGTTTAAGTGGTGAATTACCAGACGATTTTTCAGAAGAAGCTAATACTTTTATTGCTAGTGTTGATGCTAAAGCCGAAAAAATTGCTTCTCGGAAAGCTTCCCAAAATGCGTTAAATGGTTTAGGGCCATTATTACCTGAATTTTTAGGTGGTTCTGCTGACTTAGCAGGCTCTAACTTAACTATTTGGAGTGGTTGTAAAGGTATTCAAGAAGATGCTGGTGGTAACTATGTTTATTATGGTGTGCGTGAGTTTGGTATGTCTGCCATTATGAATGGTGCATCTTTGCACGGTGGTTTCATCCCTTATGGTGCAACTTTCTTAATGTTCTCCGAATATGCTCGGAATGCGTTGCGGATGGCGGCGTTGATGAAAGTACAAAGCATCTTTGTTTATACTCATGATTCCATTGGTTTAGGTGAAGATGGTCCAACTCATCAACCAGTTGAACAGACTGCTACTTTACGCATGATTCCTAATATGTCTGTATGGCGGCCATGTGATGCGGTTGAATCAGCTGTTGCTTGGAAGATGGCGGTATTGAATAGAGAAGGTCCAACTAGTTTAATTTTCTCTCGTCAAGGTTTACCACATCAAGCTCGTACTGCGGAACAGATTGCATTAGTTGAGAAAGGTGGTTATATCTTAGCTGATTGTGATGGTACTCCTGATGCGATTATTATTGCGACTGGTTCTGAGGTTGAGTTGGCTGTGGATGCTGCTAAACAATTGAGCGGTAAGAAGGTTCGGGTTGTTTCTATGCCTAATACTAATGTGTTTGATGCTCAGGATGCTGCTTATCGGGAAGCTGTATTGCCAAGTTCTGTGACTGCAAGAGTTGCGGTGGAAGCTGGGGTTTCTGATGCTTGGCATAAGTATGTTGGGTTTGGCGGTAAAGTTATTGGTGTTGATAAGTTTGGTGAGTCTGCTCCAGCTGGTGAGTTGTTTAAAGAGTATGGCTTTACTGTGGATAATGTGGTTAAGGCGGTTGAAGGTGTGATGTAGGTTTTTGGGTGGATGCTTTGGTGTCCACTCTTAAAATATCAATAAATACATGAATAACATATATATTGAAACAACTATTCCTAGTTTTTATTATACTTCTCGTACTGATGTACAGTCAATGGCTATGAAAGAATGGACTCAAGAATGGTGGAATGAATATGCTCCAACATATAATTTATATTCTAACTCGTAAGCCGTATAAAATTACGATTTGGTAGGGTGCATAAGCGATAGCGTCATGCACCGAACATCACTAGTGCCAAGGTTCTACCTTGGCATTCATTCCAAATAGCTCTGCCATTTAATCACACAATCGGTGGCAGAGCCTTGGCACTTCTTGAATTAATAAATTATAAAACGTTATGGAACAAGTTACTATTAATGATGTAAAAACTAATCTAAATCACATTTTTAACCGTGTAAACCAAAATCATGAAGTTATTTCTGTAATTAGAGATAAAAAACAATCAGTAGTTTTAATGGATGCCGACGAATATAACAGCTTGATGGAAACACTATACTTATTACAAGACTCAGTTAATGCGAAACGATTAGATGAAGGTATAAAACAACATAGTCGAGGACAGTATAAGGAAATTGATGTTAAAGCTTACTTGGACTAATACTGGATTAGAAGATTTAGAATGGTGGCAACAACATGATAATAAAATGTTGAAGCGTATAATAAAATTAGGTTTAGAAACTTGTAAAAATCCCATCAAAGGTATAGGAAAACCAGAACCATTAAAATTTAACCTACAAGGTTATTGGTCTCGTCGTATAACAGAAAAACATCGTTTTATTTATACCTTTGATGATGAGCAAGTTATTGTGATTCAATGTCGCCACCATTATAAAGAATAATATCTTGTTAGATGTTACTTATTATTGCCAAGGTTCTACCTTGGCATTCATTTCAAATGGTGATGCATTACATTTGGCAGTTGCTTGTTATCATAAAATGGATTGTCTATTAACTTGGAATTGTAAACATATTGCTTATTGCTAATAAACTGGAACATATTCGTAGAATCAATTTTCAGCTTGGATTATCAACTCCTGCATTAGCAACACCGTTAAATTTGTTAGAATATGAGGAAGAATAGTTATGAAAAATGGAGAAATAATTGAAATCAGAAAGATACGTCATGACATTTCAAAAAAAGTTGGTAATGATTTAAATAAATTATTGGAACATTATAAGAAATTAGAAGCTAACTTAAAAGCATCTGGCAGATATAAATTTTCTGAGGACAAGCATTAGAGGTAAGTTTGGTGAATCTGCTCCGGCTGGTGAGTTGTTTAAGGAATATGGTTTTAATGTGGTTAAGACTGTTGAAGGTGTGATGTAGGGTTTTGGGGTGGATGCTTTGGTGTCCACCTTGTAATTATTAAAAGAGAACTAATATGCTAAATTTAGATATTCAAAAGAAAATAGTAACTAATGAAAAATATCAACCTATTGCAGTACAAATTGACTATCAAGATTGGTTAAAGATCGAACAACAATTTGATGTTCCAATTCCAAAAAGACCGTTACGTTCACTAAAATCCTTCAGAGAATCATTACCAAAAACTAAACTTTCAAGTATTGATTTGATTCGTCAAATACGTGATGAAGGATATTAAGTGATTTATTTAGATACTAGTTTTATTGTGCCACGTTATGTCGAAGAAGAATCAAGTCAATTTGTGGAACAATTTTTATTAACTTGCAATGAGATAGCTATTAGTTATTGGACTTATGTAGAATTTAATAGCATGTTAGCAAGAAGAATTAGGATGGATGATCTTGATGAAAATAGTGCAAATCAAATAATGGCAATGTTTGAACATGATATGAATTCATCTTTTTATATTTTAGTACCAACGATTTCAGATTATAAATTAGCAAGTTGTTTTCTACAAAAACCACATACTGGTTTACGTGCTGGGGATGCTTTACATCTCGCAATTGCACATAACAACAAAATCAAATTTTATACATTTGATAAGCTGTTATTACAAATAGCTCCACAATTGAACATTGAAATTGGTAGTTTATAAAATTTGTATAAGTAATAGATTAAATCTGCCGATGAGTTGTTTAAGGAGTATGGTTTTAATGTGGTTAAGGCTGTTGAAGGTGTGATGTAGGGTTTTGGGGTGGATGCTTTGGTGTCCACCTTGTATTTTTCTACCAATAATTAAGAGTTTATATGAAAGAATTAATAGTACATCAAGTAGATATTACACACTATCGTCTTGTAGAATTATCTAAATTGGCTGATCAAGCAAAACCATTCTATGATTGGGTTGAAAAAATAGCGAAAAAACAAACTGGTTCACATAAATTATTAAGTGAAATATTATTACATTCATCAAAAGAAAATCTTTTTAATATAATAAGTTATTGTTATAATGAGACTGATGAAAATAAACCTTTGCTATTTGATGGAATAGGTAGAGTGTATTCTCATACAAAAGCATGTTTCTATTTTTTTGCATGGATAATAAGAGATGCTCCTCAACAAAGGCTTGCACCACTTATTTCTCGAATGCGAAAATTAGAAGATATTGAAAAAATAATTGCTGAAACTGATACACTTGTTGAATTGATATATGAATATAGAACTTATGTAAAGAGCTTTGAATGGTTAACTATAAGAGAAGTAATAATCGACCGATTGGAAGGTTCTAGACGAAGTATCAAAGGACATTATTTAGAAGCAAGTGTAAGAACAGCATTAATAACATCATTTCAAAATTATTTCGCCATTTATGGAAACTACGGAAAATATAAAAAAGTAAAAATTGCAGATAAGCAAATCAAGATAGGTAATCATACTATTGATATTTCAGCAGAACTTATACCAATGGATAAAAATCCAAGTAAAGTACTTTTGATTCCTATAAAAACTAGAGAAACTGAAGGTGGGGGACATGCACATATATTTACTAGAGACATAATGGCAGCCATACATGATTTAAAAAAGGATTTAAACAAATATCATATGACAGCAGTAATTATTGCACAAAACTGGTCAGCAACGGAATTAGGAAATATTGACAACCAAATCGATTTAATTTTTCATTTTAATATGAGTCCAAATACATTCAATGGTTTTGACGAAGATTCTCAAGTTAAACTGAATAAATATATAGAGAAAATTCTCAATAATGGATAAATTATTAAATCAAGTTTTACTTGGAGATATACGTGAGATATATAACCAAATACCAGATCAATTTGTTCAATCAATAATTACTAGCCCCCCATATTTTGGACACAGGAAATACTCTGATGTTGATGCGTATCAAAATGAAATTGGTAGAGAACAAACATTAGATGAATACATTAATAATCTTGTTTCCTGTTTCAAATTTATCAAACCAAAATTGAAAGACTCTGGATTACTTTGGCTTAATTTAGGAGATACTTATCGTAATAAAGAATTACTTGGTATTCCTTGGCGTGTTGCTTTTGCTTTACAAGATACAGGTTGGATTTTACGAAGTGACATTATTTGGAAAAAAACGAATGCTATGCCTTCTTCAGTAAAAAACAGACCAACAACAGATCATGAGTATATTTTTCTGTTCTCAAAAACAGCAAATTACTATTATGATGCTGATTCTATTCGAGAACCACATGTTACTTTTACAGAAAAATCAAAAATGAAAGGTGGTAGAAACCATTTTGGCAAAAAAAATAGTACCCCAGAAAATGGAAAAAATGCTGGAAATCAAAATTTACATGATGGAAGATGGGATCAGGCATTTCATCCAAAAGGTAGAAACAAGCGAACAGTATGGGAGATTTCATTGGGTAAATTTAGAGATGTCCATTTTGCCGTTTACCCTGAAAAATTAGTTGAAACCTGTTTACTTGCATCAACCAAAGCAAATGATTTTGTATTAGACCCATTTACCGGTTCTGGTACAACTGGTGTTGTTGCTAAAAAACATGATAGAAATTTCATAGGTATTGAACTCGTTAAAAAATATCAAGTAATGGCACAAAAAAGAATTGATGAGACTACCTTCCAAGAAACAATTTTTCTTACTCCTGTTTAACTTATTGAGAACTATTTTCACTAGTGCCAAGGTTCTACCTTGGCACTCATTCCAAATGGCTTTGCCATTTAATCACACAATCAGTGGCAGATCCACAAAAAACAAGTACCAAGGCAGAGCCTTGGCACTAGTAAAAAATACATTCGTGTGAAACCTGCGAGGTTTTGGAAACCTCGTAGGTTTTAGGTGAAATTATTTATCTGAAAAAGTATAGTGCCAAGGTTCTACCTTAAGCATTCACTCCAAATGGCTCTGCCATTTAATCACAAAAGTCGTATCAAAGCCGCAAAAGTTATTTACCAATTCATAGAAACTTGGATTTTCTCCAAAACATATACTTTTTTTATTAAATTATTTTTAGTTTTTTAAGTATTTAGCTTGATAAGAACAGAGTATCTACAGTATTATTTTAATAAGTATTAATTTTTAACTATTTCAAAACTACCAGTTTGATAACATCTTGTTTAAAAAGTTCCGCTCCAAATTAATAAAAAATAATCAAAACCATGAAATCCAAAACCTGTATTTTAGTCAGCCATAATTTTCGTCAAGAAGTTGCCGTTCTTAATGAATTAGAAGTTTTTTCAGCAGTAACTTTTATTATTTATCCAGCTCGTTGTGGTCATCCTCATATACAACTAGATGAATTAATAGAACTAATTGCTAATCCTGCTGATTATAACAGAATTCACATCATTGGAGGATGTTGTTTAGATAAATTGGAATCTACCTCTATTAAAAATTTCCAAGTGCATAGACTAGAGCATTGTTTTTCGGCTATAACTAGTAAAACTTTAATCAACAATTATTTACAACAAGGTGCATATTTAATCACTCCTGGTTGGTTGGCTAACTGGAAAATTCAAATTGAGGCATGGGGATTTGAACAAGATGCAGCTCAGGACTTTTTTCAAGAATTTTGTACTAAATTAGTATTTTTTGATACAGGAGTAGATGCTAATAGTTCTCAATATTTACAACAAGCAGCAGACTATATTGATCGTCCTTATGAAACTGTACCAATAGGACTTGATTTTTTTCAGTTATTTTTAAGCAAAATTGTATTAGAAGATCAACAACAACTAAATAATAAAGTAAAAAATCAGTTACAGGTAACAGAAAATGAACTAAATACTACTCAAAAACAAAATGCTGATTATTCAATGGCATTAGATTTAACTAGTCAGCTGAGTAAAACATTTACTGAATCTGAAATTATTAACCAAATAATTGATATATTTGCAATGTTGTTTGCTCCACAGGGATTATATTTTTTATCCATAAGAGCTGAACAACCAGAAAAACTATACTCGTGGCCAATGCCAATTGATAATGATGAAATTTTACAAAATCAACTGCTTAATTTTAATGAAAAATATAGTTGGACTGAATCCAGAAATGGTTTTTTATTACGCTTTAAACATCAAAATGATATTGTAGGTGTTATGAAGCTAGATAAGATGGCCTTTCCTGAATACAGAGAACATTATTTAAATATGGCTACCTATATTGTTGATGTATGTGGTTTAGCCATTGGAAATGCTAGAACTTATCAAAAAATTAAACAGGCTGAAGCTACTTTAGCAACTCAAGTATTAGGAGCGTTTTATCATAGCGATAATACTAAAGACATGATTCATAATATTCTCAGCCTTATTAAACAGTTTTCTGGTTTTGAAGCTATCGGGATTCGTTTACAAGAAAATACCGATTTTCCCTATTATGACACGATTGGCTTTTCAGGTAATTTTTTGAAAACTGAGAAATATTTATTTATACGTGATGAAAAAGGCAATTTAGTATTTGATGCAGAAAAAAATCCAATATTAAGTTATATGTGTGGCAAAATAACTTTTGAAGACAACTTGTCATTTACTGAATATGGTAGCTTTGGAAGCAACGATATTAAACAATTGATTTCAGGTAATAATAAATACCAACATTTAAGAAACTGTTATGATGAAGGTTATCAATCAGTTTCTTTGATACCATTGCATTCTGAAAATGAATGTTTGGGTTTGCTACATTTAGCTGATAGTAGGAAGGATATGTTTTCGCCGGCAGTTATTTCATTCTATGAAGTAATTGCTAGTAGCATTGCAACAGTTATCAAACGTAAGCAAGCTGAAAATGAAATTAGACAATTAAATACTGAATTAGAGCAACGAGTTAAACGGAGAACTGCTCAATTAGAAGTAGCCAATCAAGAATTGCAAGAAGCCAAAAAAATAGCTGAATTTGCCAGTCAAGCTAAAAGTGATTTTTTATCTAACATGAGCCACGAGTTAAGAACACCTCTTAATGGTATTTTGGGTTATGCTCAAATTCTCAAACGTGATCAAAAGTTATCCGAGATGCAAGCAAATGGTCTTAATACTATCCATCAAAGTGGTAGCCATCTATTAACTCTCATTAATGACATACTAGACCTATCTAAAATTGAAGCTCGTAAATTAGATTTATATTCTACCACTATTCATTTGTCTAGTTTTGTAGAAGGAATAACTGGCATGATGCGGATGCGAGCTCAACAGAAAGATATTCAGTTTCATTATGAAGCTGTTGGAGAATTACCAGAAGGCATTGAAGCTGATGAAAAACGTTTAAGACAGGTATTAATTAATCTATTAGGCAATGCAGTCAAATTTACCGATAATGGCAGCGTAACTTTGTGCATATCTGTGATTGATAAAATAAATCAAACAGTTACTTTACGCTTTGAAGTTAAAGATAGTGGCGTGGGTATGACCACAGAACAGTTACAGAAAATATTTTTGCCATTTGAACAGGTTGGTGATAATCAAAAACGAGCTGAAGGTACTGGTTTGGGTTTAGCTATTAGTAGACAATTAGTCTCATTAATGGATAATGAAATTCAGGTCATTAGTGAAGAAAACAACGGTAGTACATTTTGGTTTGAGTTAAATTTACCCATTGTTGATATTAAAGCAGAAAATATAAAAGAAACTTTACATAAAATAACTGGTTATAAAGGTAAACAACGAACTGCGTTGATTGTTGATGACCGTTCAGAAAACCGCATAATATTACTCAATATGCTAGAATGGTTTGGTTTTAAAGTGATCGAAGCTTGTAATGGCAAAGAAGCTGTAGAACAAGCTAAAAAACTGCAACCAGACATTATTTTTATGGATTTAGTCATGCCAGTGATGACTGGATTTGAAGCAGTGCAGATATTACGAACAATATCCGAGTTTAAAGATACTCCAATTGTTGCCAATTCAGCTAGTGTATTTGAAAGCGATCAAGAGAAAAGCCTCATAGCTGGTTTTAATATGTTTATTCCGAAACCAATTGAAGAAGATAAATTAGTTAAAATATTAGTCAATAGCCTAAAATTAGAATGGATATATGATAAAATTGTGGGCGAAGTAGATGCAAGCAAAACTGCTGAAGAGGAAACAATTATTCCACCTCCATTAGCAGAATTAAAAAGCATATATCAATTAACCTTAGCTGGTAAAATGCCAAAAATTCAAAAACAAGCAGTCTATCTTGAAGAATTGGACAAAAAATACATTCCTTTTGCTCGTAAATTACGAAATTTAGCCAAACAATTTGAAGACGAAGAAATTATGGCATTGATAGAACCTTATATGGAGAACAGTAAATGAATTTACCAGATAATTCTTTGAAATTTCAAGACTATACTATTTTAATTATTGACGATAATCCAACTAATTTAAACGTGTTAGTTGATTATTTGGAAGAATATGGTTTTGAAATCATGATTGCTAAAAGTGGCGAAATGGGTCTTAAAAGAGTTAAAGTAACTAAACCGAATATTATTCTTTTGGATGTTATGATGCCGGGTATAGATGGTTTTGAAACCTGTCGGCAATTGAAAGCAGATGAAAATACTAAAGATATTCCGATTATTTTTATGACAGCTTTAGATAGTGTTGAAGATAAAGTAACTGGTTTTGAACTGGGGGCAGTTGATTATGTTACTAAACCAATAGAACAGAAAGAAGTGCTGGCACGTATTAATACACATCTAAATATTCAGGATTTAACCTATAAATTAAACCATAAAATAGAAGAATTAACTCTAACTCGTAAGGAACTAGTACAAAGTGAAAAAATGGCTTCACTGGGACGCTTAGTAGCTGGTTTTGCTCATGAGCTAAATACTCCACTCGGAGTGGCTATTGGTAGTGCCTCTACATTACAAATAGAAACTAAAAGAATAAATGAGATAATGGAACAAGAGGAAGTAGATGTAGATGAATTGTTATCATCATTAGATAGTGTTGATAAAAGCTCCAATTTGGCTTTGTCTAATTTAGAACGAGCCGCCAATTTAGTTACTAGTTTTAAACGTACAGCAATAGATCAAACTTCCGATGAATTTATATCATTTAAAGTTAAGGAATTAGTTGATAATATTATTAATTTATTACATAATCACTTTAAAACAACAGCTATTGAAATTTTAGTAGATTGTTCTAAGGAATTAATAATAACCAGTATACCCGGAGCATTGGAGCAAATCATAACTAATTTATTAATGAATAGTTTAATTCATGGTTTTAATGAAGGACTGGATTCAGGAACTATTAGTATTAATATTAAACTTGTGGGAGAAATTTTACATTTAGAATATTCTGATACTGGGAAAGGCATTGCTCAAGAAAATCTGGAAAAAATTTTTGAACCTTTTTTTACTACCAATCGTGCCAATGGTGGTAGTGGATTAGGCATGTATATTTGTTATAACTTAATTACTAACCAGTTAAAAGGTGACATAAATTGTGAAAGTACTTCTGGCAAAGGTTCAATATTTAAAATAGATTTTCCAACCATATTAAAGAATGAAATTTAAATAACTTAACTCACCTCTACCTTTCTCCTTCTTTAACGGTGAAAGAACTTCCCTCATTGATTACGGAGGGGCAGGGATACCGGATACTACCATTAAATTAAGGATTTGATTTTGGGTAACCACAAGGGATTACCCCTACAAATCATCATTTAACGTAGAGGCAATCCTTTATGGTTGCCCTTAACGCAAATGGCAGTGAGGAACCGGGAAGTTATGAATAACTATAATTCAAATTATTATGTTACTTAAAGTTACAATATAAATCAGCCAATGAAATTTGTAAAAAAACAAAAGGATGGTAGTACAGCTACAATAAAAGCAGCTAAGAAACAAACTAAGGTTGAATTGCCGCCTTGGAAGGTGCTTATTGTCGATGATGAAATAGATATTCATACCATGACAAAGTTAGGTTTAAAAAGTTTTCAATTTGCTGGCCGTTCTTTACAAATATTACAAGCTATGTCCGGTTCTGAAGCACGGAAAATATTGCGAAATGAACCTGATATTGCAATAGCTTTGATTGATGTAGTTATGGAAACTGATGATGCTGGTTTGCTATTAATTGATTTTATTCGGAATAAACTTAAATATTCTCTAATCAGGCTCATAATTCGCACAGGTCAACCGGGGATGGCTCCAGAAAGACAAGTAATTGACCGTTATGACATTGATGATTATAAAAGTAAAACTGAACTTAGGGCAGAAAAACTTTATACTACCATCCGGGTTGCATTAAAATCTTATCGAGATTTAGTAACATTGGATTCTAATCGCAAAGCTTTGAGTAATATTTTACAGGCAGTTCCAAAATTACATCATGTTCAATCCTTAAACCAATTCTTTAATGGCATACTTAGCCAACTAATTAATTTATGTAATCTGGGTGAAAATAGCTTACTTTCTACAGTTAACAGTGGTCTGGTAATGACTGCTGATGACGATAAAGTAATAGTTCAATCAGGTACTGGTCGTTTTGCTCCAATTAATGAGAAATCAAATGAACTAAATGAACCAGAAGAAATTGAAAAAGTTAGGCAAATTTGTTTAAGAAAAATTTTAGGCAAAAATACTCAACAAACTCTACCACCAGAAACTCTATTAATTCCATTAGAAATCAATGATAAACCAATAGGTTTTGTATATTTAGAAAATGCTCGACATCTAAGTCAGGCAGATTTGAATTTAATTCATATTATGACTCATCAATGTGCTAGTGCGTTGGAAAATCTACAACTATACTTTGATCTCAAAGAAGCGAATACAAAAACTTTACAGATGTTAAAGGTAACTGAACAAGCCCGTAAAGATGCAGATTGTGCTAATGAAGCTAAAAGTCAATTTTTAGCCAATATGAGTCATGAACTACGTACTCCACTTAATGCTATTCTTGGTTATAGTGAATTATTACAAGAAATGGCTGAAGACTCAAATTTACCTGCGTATGCTGCGGATTCACAAAAAATTCAATCTGCTGGTAAACATTTATTGGGATTAATCAATGATGTGTTGGATTTATCTAAAATTGAGGCTGGTAAAGTTGAACTATTTTTAGAGACCACAGAATTGAATAGTATGCTTAATGAGGTTATTTTAACTGTCAAACCATTAGTCGAAAAAAGACGTAATGTTTTAAGTATTATGTTTGATAATAATTTGGGCGAGATGCATACTGATGTAGTCAAATTGCGACAAATGCTATTAAATTTAATAGGTAATGCAACTAAATTCACTGAACATGGTTATATTAACTTAGAAGTTAAACGTGATGGTGAATGGATGAATTTTTGCGTGAATGATAATGGCGTTGGAATGACACCAGAACAACAAAAAAAGTTATTTGAACCATTTACTCAAGGTGATTCTTCAATAACTCGTCGTTATGGAGGTACTGGTTTAGGTCTTACTATAACTCAAAAATTTGCTAAAATGCTTGGTGGTATGCTTTGGGTTGAAAGTGAATTTGGACATGGAAGCACTTTTGTACTTTCTTTACCAGTTAAATCTAAAATTTCTATAGATATTCAGCCAAATAATGAAACAAAAACAACCGAAGGTGTTATTTTAATTATTGACGATGATGTTATTATTTGTCGGCTATTACAAGAAGATTTAAATCTATTAGGTTATGCTGTTGCGATTGCTACTAATGGTAAACAAGGCATTGAACTAATTCATAAACTCCAACCAGATGCTATAGTGCTTGATGTTAATATGTCAGAACTTAATGGTTGGCAAGTCCTATCAATGCTCAAAAACGATTCAATGTTGGCTAGAATTCCAGTTATTATGATGTCCATGGATATAAATAAACAAAAATGCTATTCTATGGGTGCAACGGATTGTTTTGATAAAACAATGTTGCATAGTAAATTACCATTTTTGTTAAAAAAACATCATATTGGCGAACATTGCAATGATATTGTGATGGTTTTTGCTAATGAAATAGAACAATGTGAAATGTTAACTATGCTGCTGGAAGATAAGGGGTTACAAGTTTTACCAGCTAAAAATAAACATACTGTTGCAACATATCTTGAGCGTAAAACTCCGGTATTAATTTTATTAGATTTAACAACCTATCTCATTAAGGAATTTTTTGGATTTTTACAAGATAATGAACAGTGGCGTGATATTCCGACTGTTGTACTTATTTCGACTGAATTATCTATAGAAGAGCAAGTATACTTAAATCAACATACAAAAATTATCTTACAAAAAAACAGTTGTCCAATAGAAGAATTAATTTTACAGATTTATCAAATAGCAAATAATATCAATGTGACTGGTATGGAAAATCCTGAATTAACCTGAATGTCCCGGAACGTCCATATTCCATGAACTAATCAATTTTTCAGCGAAACTTATTTGTTGTTTTTTGTTATTTCTAACAATACCGAAGTATCGGCCCATAATGATGGCATTGTTCATTCTTTAAATGTTATAAAACTTACGCATTGACAAAAGCTAAAAAATATTAATTTTTTTGTAAATTATATAGTTATAGCTTAATTATTGTTCCCAAACTCCCATTCTCATCGTTATACATTAAGTCAAAAGTATCGAATGTAGAGTGGATAAGCAAAGCGTCATCCATCTGTTATATGTGGTTTGGTGTATGACGCTACCGCTTATACACCCTACAATAAAATCAAGTACTTAAATGTTTGTCTTGTCAATGCGTAAGTCCTATGTTAGTATAAAATTCTAATCATTTTCTGTAACAAATTTCATAGAATTGTTGACAAGGATGTATAGCATTTCCCGATTAAATAGATTGCAGTAATACAAATAGGTTATCTATAAAACCATTTTTTGAGCTTAACAGCTTATGCTTTTAATTCACAGTCAAGTTAAATATAACTAAAAAGGTAATTACTCACTTCTCCGCCCGAAATTAAGAAAAAACAGATTTTATTGGTAAAGTGCTTTTTTACTCTAAAATTATATAGTTATAACAATAATCGCAATAACTAACTGATTTTCAAAGTATTTTTCTAAAACTTTAATAAATCAATAAATTAAAAAACTGGCATGATTTATGCGTTTGCTTTATTTGTTTAAAATCATAAGATTGCCCGACCTGCTGATTTTCAGCACCTACCTGCTGATTTTCAGCACGTTGTTTAAAATCAACGACATACAGACCAAAACTGCGGCGTTCCACGATTTTCATTTTTTTCGACCTGCTGATTTTCAGCACATTTTTTTGAGCCGTTTTTATCAATTCTAAATAAATCAATAATTTAAAAATTGGCATGATATTTGTACATTACAATAGTAATCAAAATTTTTTCTGATTTGATGCTAAACTTAATTTTTCAACTTCCTAAATTTAAGGTGAATGCTATGTTAAAACAAAAAGGTTTTACTCTTATCGAATTGATGATCGTTGTTGCGATTATTGGTATTTTGGCCGCTGTTGCTATCCCTGCTTACAGTGATTACATTAAGAAGTCTAAGGTAACTGAAGCAAGTGTATTATTATCTGGTTTTAAAACAGAAACTGAAAATTTCTATGCTGATGCTGGTCATTACCCAGCAACCATAGATACCTTGGTTGCAATGGGACTTAAAATTAACGGAACTTATGTAACAGATATTGGTTATACACCTGCTACAGCCACTGCTGGACCAATAGCATGTGCAGAAATAGATGGTTTCGATGATACTACAGGAACTAAAATTGGTACAGCACTTGTTTTTGGCCTAGGAGCTGGTAATGATCCAGTGAGTAATGAATGGAGATGTAAACCAACTCAGGTTACCGGTTGTACTACTTATCTTAAAGATAAATATCTTCCTAAAAACTGTCGTGCTGGAGACGGTACTAACGACTAGTTTGTTTCATTGATTTGCGATATTATTCTAGTTTTGATTACAGAACCTGCCTAGCAATAGGTGGGTTTTTTTTTGAGATAAAAATATGCTTAAAAACAATAATTATACTCTTCAAGCTATTTATGGAAGTTTATTTTATCTAATTCTATTAGCAACAATAATAGTCTATTGGCAAGGTTTAGAAAGTTTGTTTTTATTTGATGATGACGTTAATCTTAAAAATCTAGCAAACATCACAGATGGAACTAGCAATATTATTGCTTTTACCCTTGAAGGAATATCCAGTCAATTAGGCCGACCATTATCCTTATTAACTTTCGCCTTACAAGCTGATGATTGGCCAATTAATCCATTTGGATTTAAATATGTTAACTTAATAATCCATTTAATAAATGGTTGCTTAATTTTTTGGCTGATTTTACTTATAACTCGCTGCATATCATTACCAGAAAAACGTAGTTTGTTATTAGCTTTGTTGACAACTACAATTTGGTTATTAAATCCCCTCCAAGTCTCTACAGTGTTATATGTCATACAACGTATGACTCAACTATCAGTTTTATTTACCCTTATTGGTTTATTATTTTATTTATATGGCAGAATAAAAAATAGCTTACTTTTAATAACAATTGGGGTAGTTGCTGGAGGAATATTAGCTGTATTAAGTAAAGAAAATGGTATATTATTAGTCTTATATATAATAGTGTTAGAAGTAACAATATTGTCTACAATGCCCAAACCCAATTATTGGCGTATTTGGTCAAGTATTTTCTTATATTTTCCACTATTGCTATTGGCTGGTTATTTTTTAATTGATATTGATGGTTTATTACGTCCCTATGAAATCCGTGATTTTACCATAGGAGAGCGTTTATTAACTCAAGCAGGTATATTGATAGAATATTTCGCTAAAATATCTCTATTACATCCACATGGATTTGGATTATTTCACGATGACTTTCCAATATCTCGTACTTTATGGGACATATCGGTATTTATAAAAGTAAGTTTTATAATCGGAATATTTATTACAGCCATCTTAGTTAGACGCATTTTACCAATTTTTGCCTTTGGAGTATTATGGTTTTTTGCTGGACATATATTGGAATCTAGTTTTGTTGGTTTAATGCTGTATTTTGAACATCGAAACTACTTACCTATGTTATCAATAATTTTCACGGCAGTATATGGTGTTTTGTGGTTGTTTGATTACATGTCGAATGTATTATTACGCAGGTTACTTATTTTTTGTAGTATTCTATGGTTAGCAATGTTTCCAACAATTACTTGGAACCAAACAGATTTATGGGGAAAACCGGCAATTCAAACTATATTCTTAGCTCAAGAACACCCTAAATCTCTTGCTGCACAGACTCATGCCATAGTATTTTTTTTACGTTCTCATGAACATGAAGAAGCGGAAAAATACACTCAAATAATACTAAAAACTTTTCCAAAATATACTGCTCCTTATCTATATTTAATCTCACTGTCATGTATGTCAGAAAAAACTAAACAACCTGATATGCAAAAAATTATTCATCATTTTCAAACTAGCAAATATGATCAAGTCACCCCGGAACTTTTGGCTTTCATATTAGAAGAACGACAAATGGGACATTGTAATTTAGATACTGAAACTATGGATAGAATGTTTAAAGTTTTATTTAATAATGAAAATTATATTATATCTCAAGCAAATTTATATAAAATTTATGCTATGTTTCATTTCTTTGAATTAAGGTTTGAATTGGCAATCACAAATTTAAAGAAAGCTTTAGAAATAAAAGATAAAGTACAATGGCGTTTTGATTTAATTAATTTGTTATTTATTACTGGAAAATTTGAGGAAGCAAAATTACTAATTAATGAAACTCGCAATAACTTAAATCCTTTAAAAAAGAAGCTTTATACTGAAAAATTCCAAACTTTGGAAGCAAAATTTCCACCAATTATGCAAGAATTACATTAAATTGGTTTCCAAATTGATGAAAATTAAGTATATTTAATGCCATAATAAATATATAATTCTTATGAATTTCGGAGTACAAGGTTTCCTTGTTCCAACTCGCAAGGATACCAACTCCAAAAGTTGATAAGGAACGTACATGAATTAAGACCTAACAGGTTTACAAAACATGTCAGGTCTGGGCGAGGTTATTTCATACAAACATTTCTAATCTACTTTTAAATCCTTTAATCGACAAGTAAATTCTTCTAAACTGGGCAAAATTTTATTAATTTCTTCTTCATGTTTTCGCCATTTATTTGGAGATGGAGCGGATAAAGTCATTGGAGAAATTGGCAATGGATTCGATAAACTCTGTTCAACTTTTTGGTCCCAATTAATACCAGCAAATTCACTGATTTTATGAATAGTTGTTTTAGGTTCTTGAATTAAATCAGTATAATTAATAAAACACCAATTAGCTTTAGGTAAATCTTGTAAGTCATTTAAAATATAACTATTAGTTGTTTTCCATTGATAAGCGGCTATTTCTGCTATAGAACATTTTTTTAATTGTTCCCATCCCGGAGTTAACAAAAAACTCCAATTGTTATAAGGCCAACTCGGCAATGCTCGATGAGCAATAAAACGCCGTGAACGCCAAAACTCCATCATACTATTAATATTTTCCTTTGGATCACGATATAAATAAATAAAAATAGCTTCTGGAAATATCTTTTTTAAAAAAGGAATTCGCAAGGCATTTTTAGGAGTTTTTTCTACAAGACGTATTTTACGTGGTCTCTGCTCAACTGGTAAGTTAAGATATAAATTGCCATTTCTATCCAGTAGCTCTCTGACAAAACGTTTATGTAGATTAATTATAATATTATAGGTTGCTTCAGTTGCAGTTAGACGGTTAGAACTAAAATCACGATACGATGGATGTAAAGTTGGGATACCTTCAATTAATTTATGATTTTCTTCCCCAATAGTCCATAGCTCAGGAAACAATGACATTGTATTAAATAATAAAGTACTGCCGGCTCTTGGTGCAGATATTATGAATATTGGGCGTTCAAATTTCGGACATTTAAAATCTTCTGTAAGAACTTTGAGAGCTAATAATTTTTTTACAATTTCAATTAATTTATCAGTTTTTAATTTTGTAACAAGTTGCATTGCTTCTATATTAACTGGAGAACAACATGCTTGTAAAACTTTAATCTGTTCTGGATGTAAATATCTGTTAGTTTTATGTTTTATACTTCTATAAGGAACATTTAAATGTATAGTTGGATTAACTTGTAATCTTTTCTTAGTTAGTAAACTTCTACTAAAACGTTTAACTTGGGGCGGTGACATTAACAACATGGAACTTATTATTTTAATGGCACAATTGGCTTTTTCATTTGGATGTAATTGTGCTAATTTAGGAACTATTTCTTTGTTAAAAAATGAAATTAAGGTTTGGTAAGCCAATTCTCCGGTTGAACTATGCTCAAATTCTGAAAAAACCATTTGCCATTGGGTATTAAAATTTTGAATTTCTATAGTTAATTTAGAAGATGGTTGGTTGATTCCAGACAGAATTGTAGCAATTAATTGTTCAATTTCTATAGGACGTAAGACTTCAAAGCAATAATTGACTAAATTAATCTTTCCATCTGAGGAAGTATTTAACACTTTGTTTGTTCTTGGGATTTCTATGAGCAATAGAAAATTATCTGTTTCTATCTGATGAGGTGTATCAACTACCCAAGCTTCTCCAACGGCCATTTGGATATTTTTATCAGCATAAATAAATGTAGAATTTGTTATAATTGGCACATAAACTGTTAGATATCTAAACCAATGATAATTATAATTTATTTTGGTTGATTTAGTTAATCGACAACGAGAAATAGGAGTGTTTAACGAACCAAGTATTTGTTTAACGCATGGACAACGTTCTAAAAAAATGGTTGGTTTAATCGGGCCTGATATTGCAAAATCACAATTTAATGTTCCCCCAACTGAAGTAAGAATAATTGCGGATTTATCTGATGTTGAATGCCATTCATCAGTTTTAAATTTGGATAATTCATGCTGCAATTGTACTTGATCAACAACATTTAATGATATTCTATAAGGTTCTAGTTGCATATTGCACGATAATGAATTTGTTTGCGAGTGATTTAAAGTATGGTTCTTGTGTCTAATAAACTTCCTTTGCTTTTTTAGTTATTTGGGAAAAAACTTCTTTTATAGCAATTCTTAATTAAAATTTATAAAAATATCAGACTCTTGTTTAATATAACTGTGGTCCATCCAATCAGGAAATGCTATAAGAATGTTGAAAGGAATCTGTTATAACAAACCAAACAGCTATTTTCGACTTGAACTATCCAGTTTTTTATTCTACGTTTTCCACCACTTCTGGATGTTTTGGTATCAAAAATTTTGGTCAAATTATTCTGAAGCATATAGGCAATTTCCAATATCAAAGGAAAAAGAAACTGGGTGGGATGGTGATAATGATTTTTTATTATCTCTGGTGTAATAATTTCAAATAAGGTAGCTTTTTTTTATCTTAAACTACATAGTCCTGTTTAGACAAAATTGTAGGCAGTAAATGATGCCAATATAACTAAATGGAGGCTGAACTACTTGTGTTTATATAAAAAAAATCAAAGCTAGTATCACAAATTTTATAACTCATTTTTTATTTAACCAATCTAAATAATTTTTTACTCCTTCTTCAACAACTTGAAAAGGCTGGTTATAACCAATTTCAATTAAATTAGTTATATCTGCTTGTGTAAAACTTTGATAATGGCCTTTTAAATGTTCTGGAAAAGGAATATATTTAATTTCTCCTTTTTTATGCCAAGCAATAACGGCGTTAGCAATATCATTAAAAGTTTGGCTACGACCAGTACCAACATTAAAAATTCCACTTTTATCAGGATTTTCCATAAACCATAAATTAACTTTAACAGCATCATCTACATAGACAAAATCTCGCCGTTGTTCGCCATTACCATAACCATCACAACCTTCAAATAACTTAACTTCGTCATTGCCTGCTAACAGTTGTTTGTGTAAATGATAAGCTACACTCGCCATAGTACCTTTATGTTGCTCTCTTGGCCCATAAACATTAAAATAACGCAAACCAACCACTTGCGAAGTAGTTGTCGATAAAATTTGTCTAACATATTGATCAAACAAAAATTTAGAATATCCATAAACATTTAAAGGAGCTTCAAGATTACGAGATTCTCTAAATATTTTTCCTTCTCCATAAACTGAAGCACTTGAAGCATAAAATAATGAGATATGTTTGGCTAAACAATAATTTAATATAATTTTTGAATATTCATAATTATTTTGCATCATATAATTGCCATCCCACTCAGTAGTGCTTGAACAAGCTCCTTGATGAAAAATGGCTTTTATAGGAGGAGAAAAATATTCTCTATTAACAATTTGTTTTAAAAAAGATTCTTTATCTTGATAATCATAAATTTCACAATCAATTAAATTTTTAAATTTTTCACCCTTAGTGAGATTATCTACAACTATAATTTTAGTATAACCACGTTTATTAAGTGCTTTGACAATATTACTGCCAATAAAACCAGCACCACCGGTAACAATAATCATAATTTTTCCTTTTTTTAATTATTAATTCTTAAATAAAAATTTTCTGATTGTGAATTTATAATATTATACATCCATTATAGCATTAAGAATTCCACTAGTAGAACAACCCTTAACAAAATCTAAAGTTAATACTTGTCCGCCTTGTTTCAATACACAATCGCTGCCAGCAATTTGTGATATTTGATAATCACTGCCTTTCACTAAAATATCTGGTAAAATACTACAAATCAAATCTTTAGGAGTATCTTCACCAAAAGGTATCACCCAATCAACACATTCTAAAGCATTTAATACTGCCATACGCTGTTCTAAAGAATTTACTGGCCGTTTATTACCTTTTAAACCACGCACCGAAGCATCATTATTAATTGCCACTATGAGTCGATCACCAAGTTGTTTAGCCTGAGTTAAATATTGAATATGTCCAGCATGTAAAATATCAAAACAGCCATTCGTCATAACAACTGTTTCACCATTGTTTTTAGCCACTTTAACTGCTGCTTGTAAAGTTTCTATATCGTGAATTCTTGTTTCTGTATGCAAAGCATGTTCAAGTTCAGCAACAGTTATTGTAGTTGTACCAAGTTTAGTAACCACCAATCCAGCAGCTAAATTAGCTAATGCAGTAGCACTATTCCAATCTTGTCCAGCGGCTATAGCTGTTGCCAATACACTTATAACCGTGTCACCAGCTCCAGTTACGTCAAATACTTCATGAGAGTGAGCTGGTAAATGTAATGGTGCTTGCTCATCTCTTATTAAAGTCATGCCATCTTGACTACGAGTTATTAATAAAGCTTCTAAATCTAATTGTTTTAATAAATTACGACCTTTTTCAACCAATTGATTTTGATCAACACAAGAACCAACTACGGCTTCAAATTCTGATAAATTGGGAGTTATGGCTGTTGCACCTTGATATTTATTAAAATTATTACCTTTTGGATCAATAAAAATTGGTTTGTCAGCAGTACGTGCTACATGAATTAAAGTTTGTGGATCAGTTAAAGTTCCTTTGCCATAATCAGATAATATAACAGTATCAATATCTTGTAAGCATGATAACATTTGCTGTTCGATAGCTTGACTATTTAAGTCAATAAATCCATCTTCAAAATCTAAACGTATAAGTTGTTGATGGCGACTCATAACTCTCAACTTAGTTACTGTTGAAACATTTGATAATTGAACAAATGCACAATGTATGCCTTTTTTGGTCAATTGGTTTTTGATGGTGTTTGCAGCTTCGTCTTGACCAATAACTCCAATAACTGTCACTTGTCCGTCCAAAGCATTTATGTTAAAAGCGACATTACCTGCTCCTCCGGGGCATTCCTGTTGATGTTTGACATGAACAACTGGGACTGGAGCTTCTGGAGATATTCTTGATGTAACACCATGTAAGTATCGGTCTAACATGATGTCGCCTATAATTAAAACATGAGCTGATTGAAATGCCGGAATATTGAGATTCATACGAATTAAGATTATGTTTATAGAACTGTCGTTAAATACTTTATGTACCCATTTTCACTGGAGTTTTTTAGTTCATCAATTTTAAATGAAGCTGTTTGGAACAAGAAATTATCTTTATTTTTTTATCTTCGTAATCTATATCAATATCTTAGTTAAATTAGCTACTCCATTTGTTGTTGATTTAGAAGATATCATTAAGATTTGTTAGATTTAGGTATTAATTGTAACATAAAATTGTTAGATAAAAAAAAATGACAGGTCTGTCTAAATTAAATTTTTGGTATTTTGCAAATGGAAGTACCAAACTTTTTTTAGTTTCTTGCAGCAGTAAGTTTTGTAAGACTCGACTATCAAGTTTTTAACAAAATCTCTTTAAATTTTTGGACTCTCACACAAGTATAGGATTTACGTATTGACAAAATAATCATTTTATGAATTTGTTAAAATACAAATAGTTACAAAAAAAATACACTATTTATATGATTTATATATAAACTATATTTATATAGCTCTGTCATTCTCGTGAAAACGGGAATCTAGGAATCTTTGAGATCGCTAGATTCCCACTTTCGCGGGAATGACAATTAATTAGTTTATATTTTGTAAGTGTATGATTTTAATGAAATTAATACTTTATTATGTTTGTCAATGCGTAAATCCTAAAGTAGTGGACAACTCAAGCTTCTATAGGACTACCTTATTTTGATAGGAAATTGTGAAATATAAGGCATCTATATTGATAATTTTCGTTATCAAAGAATGTGTTATGCTCCAAGTATATTGACAGTGTTACACAAGTGGGGAAAAAAGATAAAATTGTCTATTTTTTAGACGAAGGTTTCAATCTTGTATTTGAGGAATTAAAAAGTTGGCACTAATATTGCTGCTAATAAAAGTGCCATAATGAGGAACTACTCCTACCTAGTTTTGGTTATGGTTAAGGTGTCTTGAGTGCTGGTCACACTCAAGTGCACCGTAATTTAACACAATAACCCTACCAAATCGCATAATAACATATTCACTTAGGTTTTAGTTAATTTTTCTAAACCAAGGCAGAATAAATATCAGCATTAATCCTACCAATATATAAAACCTCTCATGCCATAATTTTTGTAGAGCTTTATCTTGAGCAGCAATACTTATGCTATCATCAATAGCAGCTAGAATAGCTTGGGTATCTAAATTGCGATAATCAGCCTTGCGATAAATACCGTGACCAGTAACAGCCAGCTTACGTAAGTAATCTTCATTTAAATGAGAAATTACCACTTCGCCGTTAGTATCTTTTTGCCAATTACCATCTTTCATTGGAATAACATCACCTTGCGTAGTACCAACTCCTAAACTATGCAAATGAAAGTTTCCTTTCTGAACTAATTGCAAGCTATCTTTAAAATCTTGTTCGTCAAAATCTCCATCACTAATCAGCAATAAATGTGGAACTGCATTCATAGTTTGTCCTTTTAACCAATTCACAGAATTTTCAATAGCTAGAGCAAGACGACTGCCTTGGACAGGTAGCAATCCAATATCAAGTTCATATAATAAATGGCGTAAAGTTTGATAATCATCTGTCAAAGGAGCTACTAAATGTGGAATACCGGCAAATACAAGTAGTCCAATATAGATATTTTTATCTTTATCTAGTAGTTCTTCAATATCTTGTAAGGCTTGTTCTAAACGGGAATGAGGTAGGTCTGTTACCCGCATAGATTCAGATAAATCCAATAGGATCATTAGATTAGCATTCTGTCTCCAAACTTCTTGTTCTTCATAATCCCAACGTGGGCCAGCCAATGCTAAAATACCAAGCAACCATATAGCTGTCCACCAAATATATTTTTTAGAATTAACAGTGGATGTAGTTCCAGAGTTAATTAGCAAATGTGGTAGTAAATGAGAATCAGCAAAGTTTTGTATTCGTTTATAATAATGGAGACGTATTTTTAAAACCCAGATAAGTATTCCTACTACAACTGGTACAATTAAAGCAAAAAGCCAGATTGGATTGGCAAATTCAAAATCCGAAAAGTTCATAATATTTTTAATTATAACTCAAATATCAAATTTTTCATAAATCATAGTATTTGTACAAGGTCATTACATGAAAATTATAGTCCAAATACAGTTCCAACTCTCAGTTATAAAAAATTGGGTAGTCCTCCAGAAAGTAGTGGTGTATAAAATTACCTAATAGAATCATTATAATGATGAATAAAAAACCAAATAGCTCCAATATGTTTTAAAAAATTTTCCAGAAAAATCAAATTGTAGAACTTATTTTAACAAACTTTTCACCTTATCAACCAACTCATTCTTAATATTCCGAATGTCATTCGCGATTTCAATAAAATGCCACTCTGCATAACCATATTTATCTTTCACCGCATTCACAGCCGGCAACCAACGATTTTCAACATACCATTTTTTCTCAGCTTTATCCTTATTCATACCAGTGATTTCAATCACCAAATTAACCAACAAACCATCTTCCCGCTTCACCTTAACAAGAAAATCAGGATAATATAATCTATCCAGCCCATCTTTAACATACGGAATTGCAAAACCAAGAAACTGATTTTTCACATAACTATCAACTTCATCCAATTCTTCCAGTGCTTTTGCACATTTGCCCTCCCAATCAGAATCCATAACAACATAATTAACATGGCTTTTATGGGTATAATACACCTCTTTAACAGTATGCCCACTCACATATTGAGTGCTGCTAAACTTATTATAAAAATTAAACACCGGCTTGATATATTCCATCTTATTTTTATGGGGATTAATACCTCTCCTGATATGATCAACAATAGGTTTAGGCGGGTCAAAATATATCAATTTTTTATAGTTATCATCCTTAATATTAAGTAAAACCACCTTATTATGATACCAATGACTCACAATAGCTTTTAACTGATGAAACTTGTGAAAATGAGGGTAATTCTCATCATCAGAAAAATGATGCTGAATTAAATCTTTAGTCAATGAATAAATGATTGCTTGTTCTCTTATTTCCGATATTTCTTCACGGACTTCAAGTTTTTCATCTTCTCCAGAAAAAGCGGTTCCCATAGTAGTTTCAATCGGAAATTTAGAACCATCAATCTCATAATTTTCAATCGCAGAAAAATCATAGCGTAATTCATCATCGGCATATTCCACCCGATAACCTTCAATATTCGGAAACTCAATTTGATAGCTCTGTTGCCGTTCAGGAATTGCTTGCACAGAAGTATATTCTGGTGGTTCTGCTGTTGTGACTTCACCTCCCTTAAAAAATTTAAATGGCACACCAATTATATGAGCATATTCCGGCGGAAACTTTTTAATAACAATTTTTCTTGTATCAGTGGTTGGATTACCTTGTTTATCATAACCTTGTAAAAAATAGTCCATACGACGCAAAGCCCGTCCAGCAACTTGTTCACACAGCAATTGCGAACCAAAAGCCCGCAAGCCCATAATATGTGTCACCGTGTTACAATCCCAACCTTCGGTAAGCATCGAAACCGATACCACACAACGAATATGCCCACCTAGTTTTCCCGGTTCACCAACAGTATTTACCACTTCCCGTAAAATTTCCGCATCAGTTATTTTTTCAGCCGCTCCTTGTCCATGCAATTGAGCATAATCTCTTTTAAACGTCTGAATTTCACTAGCAAATATTTTTTTAAACTCACTGCTAATTTGTTCCCCATCATCCAAAGCTTCTGAATCAATAATCAATGTCGGTGCTTTTTTCTTAATTCGTCCTTGTTTATCATAGTTAGAAAATGAGTCATAATTCCCCTGAGGACTCGGTCTTTTTTCACCGTTTTCATCAAATTCATAACCAGCAATAAATTTATACACCTCTTTAGACACAGAAGTATTATTACACACAGCAATAAAAACTGGTGGTCGGGTCAATAAATCAACACTGGCTTCACCTTTTTCCCGTTTATTTTCTTCATATTTACGGTAATGCTTATAAAACTTACCCAACGCAACTTTAACTAAAGATGGTAAATTAGGTGGAGTTTCAGATAATTTTGTTCCTTTCGCTTCCTTCTTTTTAGTTCTTAAACCTTTTTTTGGTAAATCAGCCTTAACATGTTCATACAAATTTCTTAATACTGGCAAAGTTAATTCTTGAGTAGTATCATCTGTTGGTAAAAAAGGAATTTTAACCAAACCAGCTTCTATCGCTTTAATCAAGCCAAAATCAGACACTACCCAATCAAACAAACTATAAGGCGTATAACCGGAACCTTGCAAATAATAAGGTGTTGCCGATAAGTCATAAACTGCCGTCAATTTAAATTTTTGGGCTAATCTAAGCAAACCATTAAACCAAATTGAAGCTTTAGCATTTTCATCTCTTTCAGTATCTTTAGTTCTACCTTTCTGCTTGGGCAAATAACAATGATGAGCTTCGTCATTTAAAATTAACAAACGCCGCCCAGTTTTGAATGAGCCTAAAACTCGTTTAACTGTTTGATTAAAACCTTCTTTAGCAACTTGCTTGATGGCTTTTCCTTTTTCATCATGCCCAATAATTTTATTATCAAATGGGCTTTGCTTATTACCCTGCAAATTTCTTTGCTCAAACGCATGATAATTGGTAATAATTAATTTAGCATTCAGATTTGCCAATTGTGATTCCAAATTGCGAGGTACTAAATCCCGCATTGCATAATAATCAGTTCTTTGATTTTTGTGTTTGGATTTATCGACAAATAAAACCCCCAAACGATCTTTAATGGTTATTCCCGGAGCCACCACTAAAAAATAATCAGCAAATCTAACATCTTGCCGATATTCTTGCCGATTAAAGAAATGATAAAGAATCAAACTCGCCATCACCACAGTTTTACCGGTACCAGTCGCCATTTTAAAAGCAATACGTGGTAATTGCTGCGAAGTATCCGAACATACCTCTTTATATGCTGACTTTAGTTTATTTAACACATTTTGCCCAGCATTAGAACGGGTTGCGACTTCATTTAACCAAATAGCAGTTTCAATTGCTTCTTGTTGAGCAAAAAAGAGTTTTTTAATAGCCTGTTTATCTTGGTTATTAAACCAAAAATTCAGCAATTCCTTGGTGACTCTTGTGGTATGTGAATACTTTTGTTTTCGCCAATTACCTACTTCTTTTCTAATTAAATTAATGACATGTGTGTCATAATTAGCCGCAACATCATTGATTTCAAAAACTTCCTTTTGCTTGCCTTGTTTGGAAGGAATGACATTAATATCTGGGGCAAAAACTCGCCTACCTTTTATCGGCGATTCATAATCAAGTTCACCTTGTTTATTGGTAGCATAATGCCATAAAGGTTCTTGATAAGGACTGTTTAAAATTGGATTGTTGTTCATAATATCTTTGCCAAAAAACTCAGATAAAAATTGTGTAAGATGAAACAGTAAAAGGGTAGTGTTATACATGTAATGCTATAAAAAATTTATATCAGAATAAATATTTATTATAATAATTTCTTATTCCAACACGCCAGCGTTACATATATATAAAAATACACTGTCAAATTAATGTACAATATTGTACAGTGAATCAGAAAATTAATATATAGCAATTATTAATTATGAATGGTTAATTATTAATTAAATTCTACAAAAATATCAATTATTTATTTTGCTGTAATCTATTTAATCAGGAAATGCTATATTAATTTATTCGCACCGCTAATTCGGTGTATCCTGCATTCCAACGCTGGTGCTTTGGAACGAGAAAAATACTTCATTTATAGAACGTTGTAAACCTCACATTAAAATAACATATTTCTTATTTAACAAGGAAAACACTCGGCTATTGCAAAAAGAAAACTAATTTTAATTGTATGTTATGGATTAATACCTTCGCCAAATAGATAGTTATTTCTGGAATGGAGCAAAGCGGATTTCCCGAAACAATGAATTCTGACATAGGCGGATTTGGTGTATGATGCTTCGCTTATATGTAGATACACAAAAGTATTTTAACAAAAAATATGATATACTATAATCAGATAAAATTTCAAACCATCCACTACAAGAGAACATAAAAACATGTTATTTGTCAATCCATTAACAGACTCAGAA
>JAUCGL010000240.1 GCA_030378105.1 Candidatus Halobeggiatoa sp. HSG11
ATAGCAATTCTTAATTATGAATGCTTAATTCTTAATTAAAATCTATAAAAATATCAGACTATAGCTTTTCAGATAAATATTTTGGCCAAGAAACCTGACTGGTTTTGGAAACCTGTCAGGTCTGAGAACTGTTATTTTTCTGAAAAACTTGATAGTCGAGTAATAATAGTGATAAATTAAGCTATTTGTAAATTTTCAAAAAGTTTGATAGAAATTAAAGATTTAGAATGTAATATCAGTTCTTAAATATGGATATTTTGAAATTACAACAAGTTGGAGTGAAGATTGAAGAACGTTGGTTAGTAAGAAAAATTTCTATAATTTTACCATCTAAAAAATTAACCGTTATAATTGGACCTAATGGAGCTGGCAAAACAACTCTATTAAAATTATTGGCTGGTTTGTGGAAACCGACTGAAGGTATTGTCACCTTGAACGACATCAATCTACAAAAATTACAACGAGTTGAATTAGCTAAACGATTAACTTTAGTACCGCAAACCAACAATATTAACTTTGCTTTTACGGTACAAGATATAGTGATGATGGGACGTAATCCGCATCTTAAACGGTTTCAACCTGTTATTGGTATGAATTATGTCAAACAAGCTATGGAAAAAACAGATATTAGCCATCTTGCTGATAGATTAGTTACCAAATTGTCTGGTGGTGAAATGCAACGAGTTATAATTGCCCGTAGTCTTGCAACCCAAGCGAACATAATTTTGTTAGATGAACCTACAGCTAGTCTTGATATATCGCATACCATTGAAATATTGGAATTATTGAAGGAATTGGTCGCTGATGGTCATACCGTTATTTTATCAATACATGATATTAATTTAGCAGTCCGTTATGCTGATAATATTGTTGTACTCAATCAAGGAGATATTATTGATAATGGTCTTCCACATCAAGTTTTAACCAATGAAATGATAAAAAATATTTTTAAAGTGGATGTGGAAAAAATAACAACTAATGAAGGAAAGATGATGTTTTTCTTTAAATAACTTAATTAATGGCGATAGCATTTTAATCAATTTGTATTCCATAAGTTTCACCTATGGCTATAGTTTTTCAGAAAAATAAAAGTTCTCAGACCTGACAAGTTTCCAAAACCTGTCAGGTCTCTATAAGAATTGAGTATGAATAGCCAAAAAATAAATAAAATAAGCTTTCTGTATAACTTCAGTTAATTCATAACTGTTTATTTTATAGATAAGAATTTATTATATTCTGCTAATACTTCTTCTGGTTTACCTTCTGCTCTAGTAACTCCTTCTTCTATCCATACTGCACGGTTACACAATTGTTTGATTATGGCTGCTTGATGGGATACAAATACTATAGTTTTATTAGAACGAATTTTTTCACGCATAACTTTAGTGGATTTTTGCCGAAAATCTTCATCCCCAACTCCTAAGACCTCATCTACTAATAAAATATCTGGATCAACTTGAAAAGCTACTGAAAATCCTAATCTAGCTTTCATTCCAGAAGAATAAGTTGCAATTGGTTCGTCAAAGAAGTTCCCTAACTCCGAAAATTCAAGAATAGCATCTATCTTAGCTTTGACTTCTTTTTTTCTTAATCCCATTAACATGCCGCTTAATATTGCGTTTTCCCGGCCACTTAAATAAGGAATAAAACCTAGCTGTAAACATAACAGAGAAGCACTGTAGCCTCTATTAATAAATGTACCAATATTAGGTTTAATTATGCCTGCCATCATACGCAATAAAGTGCTTTTACCAACTCCATTACGACCAATTATGCCTAGAGTTTCACCATGATGCAAATCAAATGAAACATCTTTTATTGCCCAGAAAGGTTCACTTAATATCCTACGTTTGTAAGATATGCCAACATTACGCAGTGATATTATTGGTTGTTCTTGTTTCATAACATTATTTTTGGATAGATATATTCAAATCTACCAATTAATTTAGCTCCTAACCAGATACAAATAAGTGAAAATATAGAAATAACCATTAACGAGAAACCATCTGGCCATACATTATACATTAAAATGTTACGATAAGATTCTATTATAGTGACGATTGGATTAAGATAATAAAAGCTTTGATATGCTGCTGGCACTATATCGGATCGTATCATAACTCCAGACATAAAGAAAAGAGCTAATAAAATATTTTCTACCACAAAACGTAAATCTGGTATAAAAGGAATAATGGCAGCTAAAAAGAATGTACCGGCCAATACGAATAACATTTGTACAATCAAAATTAACGGTAATGCTAAATAAGTTATGCCAATACCATAACCATATAACCATAAAAATATTAGCAATAAAGATAATATAAATAGGAACTTAACCGTATCAGTTAAGACTAAAATAATGGGAAAAACTACTTTGGGCAAATGAACTTGTTGCATCAATGGAGTTGCCCCTTTAATCGTTTCGGCTCCATGTGATAGACAAGATTTAAGCCATTGCCAAGAGGTTAATCCAATTAATAAAAATGGTACGTAATCATCAGTTCTATGTCCTAATAAAATTCCGAAAAATATATAAAAAACTCCCATATACATTATAGGTTCAAAAATCCACCATAAAAAACCAAGATAAGTACGTTCAGATTCTGCTCTTAAATCAGCATAAGTTTTATATAAAATAAGTTCTGTATATTTGAATAATTTTTTCATTTTTTAATATTAAGGAATATGCACAAAATAATTTCTACAATATTGAATTTATAAATCTACTATAATTTTTCAGAAAAATAAAAGTTCTCAGGCCAGACCTGATAGGTTTGCGAAACCAAGTAGGTCTTAATTGTCGATTGTATTTCATGCGCGTTTCTTTGAGTGGTGGGAGGTTAACGACTCATCAGTTTCTGGAAGCGTTTGCTATATTTAACTTACATTGCTGCTTAACATGGTTTGAGCTTGAATCAAGGTAACATCATAATGATTTTCTAATGCCAAATTAGTTCCACGTAAGCCGGCCACTACTTTAATAGTCCAATCTAAATAATCTTGTCGCTGCTGTAATGACCAATTATCAGGTGGTAAATAAGCAATATCATGAATATTACAAGTTTTATCAGCTAATTTAATTTGTTTGGCTGCAACTGATTTATGGGAAGCAGATTCAATCTGATTAAGTTTACGTTGTTGTTTGGGTAGGCTTTTATCATCAGTAACTTCTTGTACTAAATATAAAACTTGTTCTCCAAACAGTTCCAAAATTTCAATTTCGGTAGCATCAGTGTCTTCCAGTGTATCGTGTAATAAAGCTGCCATTAAGGTGCTTATTTCACGAATTTCACCAACTTCCCATAAAGTCATCATCACGTCTATAGGATGATTGATATAAGGGATTGCTTCACGGCTTTTTCGTTGCTGATTGCGGTGTTTAGTGGTTGCAAATTGGAGAGCATTTAATAACAATCCAATTTCATCTACACTAAATGTCTTTGTTAGATTCATCATCATCAACTACAATATAGCGAGTTAAATAAAAACTTTGCCCTATCACAAATACCAAAGTCAAACCTAACATACCAAACAATTTAAAATTAACCCAAGTATTGGTATCAAAGTTAAAAGCAACAAATAGATTCACGATGCCTATCACAATGAAAAATACTATCCATGCAAAGTTCAAGTTTTTCCAAACTTTAGGAGAAGAAACAGTTATTTGTTTATCTAACATACGTTGTAATAAGTTTTTCTTACCAATGAATTGGCTGCCGAGAAATGCTAAAGCAAATGCCCAATTAACAACAGTTGGTTTCCATTTGATAAAGTTTTCATCTTGCAATAATAGGGTTAAACCTCCGAGAACAAGGACTAGTACAAGTGTTATGAGGTGCATGTTCTCAATTTTGCGATGCTTAAACCAGTGCCAAGCAACTTGAATAACGGTTGCTACGATAATAACTGCGGTTGCTATGTAAATGTCATAAACTTTGTAGGCGACAAAGAATAGTAAAATTGGTAAAAAATCAAAAAATAGTTTCATGTTGGTTAATTTTAAAGTTGTGATGCTAGACTATGGGAGTTAAAACTTGGAATTACAAGCTTTATTTGGGATGAATATCGCAGTATCCTTTTGATATAAGTTAAGAAGGTTAACTTATTGATTTTTCGTAATAACTCATTTGAACAAGCTCAGTATTAACGTTATGGTGGAGATGCTTTTAAATGTGGAGTCGCCTTATCTGATTCTGATATGTAGATACACAAAAGTATTTTAACATTTATAAGGTGTACTCAATAATGTATTCATCACCAATATTTTTTAAAATATTAAATAATTCATTTTGGAGGGACTCAAAAGAAGTGTATGCAGAAAAAG
>JAUCGL010000241.1 GCA_030378105.1 Candidatus Halobeggiatoa sp. HSG11
TTGCGTCACATCAAATGTTTGTGCATGTTCATGTTGAAACCAGTCTGGATGTTCCGATACTTGTTTCTTCAATGTTGCCAAATTTATCTTTGTTGGTTGTTTACCCAAAATTGGTTTGGGAGAAAATTCCCATGTTTCTTTAAATCTTTTCACCCATTCTTTCATTGTGTTATACTGTATATCGAATATTTTGCTTGCATGTCTCATACTATTTTTTTCTTCAATAACGAAATCTATTGCACGTTTTCTGAAATCTATACTATAACTCATATGTCCTTACCTATAATTTATTTTTATGATGTGTTTTTATAAGAATGTTACTATAAGCAAGTATTTTGGAAACACTCTTGAAACACCTTAAATACATATCAAATGTAAAATTTAATAATTTTGGAATTATCTTACTTTTAGCTAAAATAACGTTTAAGCAATTAAAATAACATAATTTATTATAAAAAAATTACACACTGCATTAAAATAATTAAATTTGCTATCCCCAACTTTGCTACTGTGAATCAAAAATGATTTATGAAAAAATTCTGGATAATCTTGAATATCTATGTATACTATGCTAAATATTATAATATACAGATTAAAGTATCAGTTTGTTATACATCCATTGACTATCTATAATTAAATTGCTACATACATATTTTTTTATCAAACTAATTTTTCAAATTTATGCAAATACCTTCTAATAACGACTACGATTCTCAATCTCTAACTGTTGAAGAAGCTTTAACCAGAATTTATGATGATTTACAACCTATAGCTGGAAACGAGCAATTGGCAATCCGCAATGCTTTGGGTAGAGTTTTAGCTGAAGATATATTATCTAAAATAAACGTACCTCCTCATGATAATTCAGCGATGGACGGTTATGCAATACAAGGAACTGACTTGCCAGCAGATGGTCAAATTAAATTAACTATGGTAGGAACCTCGTTTGCGGGCCAACCTTATCCCGGAACTTTACAGGCTGGCCAATGTACTAGAATATTTACTGGTGCAGTTATACCTGATGGGGCTGATACTGTTATTATGCAGGAACATATTGATAAACAAGGGGATATAATAACAATAAGTAGTGACAATCAAGTTGGACAACATGTGCGGCCAACTGGGGAAGATATAGCTATAGGACAAACTATCTTAAAAACAGGTAAATATTTACATCCAGCAGATATTGGTCTATTAGCTTCTTTAGGAATTCCAGAAGTTAAAGTTAAACGCCGTTTACGAGTAGCATTTTTTTCTACTGGTGATGAGTTACGTGCTGTTGGTGAAATGCTTGAAGCTGGACAAATTTATGATAGTAATCGTTACAGCTTATATGGAGTTTTAGCTCGTTTAGGTGTGGATATAATTGACATGGGAGTTGTGTTAGATAAACCTGAAGATGTTGAGCAGGCTTTTTTAGCGGCAGCAGATTGTAGTGATGCGATTATAACTTCCGGAGGTGTTTCAGTTGGAGATGCTGACTATGTAACTGATACTTTGCAACGCTTAGGTAAGGTTAATTTTTGGAAAGTCGCTATGAAACCCGGCAAGCCATTAACTTTTGGTGAATTGAAAGGTTGTGCATTTTTTGGCTTACCCGGCAATCCAGTTTCTGCGATAGTTACTTTTTATCAATTTGTGCAACCAGCTTTACGTTATATGATGGGGCAAACAAACCTTAATCCAGTTAGAGTGCCAGCAAAATGTTTGTCTTATTTGAAAAAACATCCCGGTCGCATGGAATTTCAACGAGGCATTTTAACAACTGATGAGCAAGGTAAATTGCTGGTTAGTTCCACTGGCAAACAGGGTTCTGGAGTTTTGAGTTCTATGAGTCAGGCTAATTGCTTTATCGTTTTGCCAAGAGATTGTGGAAATGTGGAAGTTGGCAATGAGGTATTAGTGGAACCTTTTGAAGGATTGATTTAAGTTAATAGTTCTCAGACCTGCCGGTTTTGAAAACCTGACAGGTCTTTTAAGCCAAAATTATGATTATCTAAATTTTATTTACACATTTTTTGTTTATGGCAAAGAGATTTAATTAAGGAAAGTGTATTATGAATAATTATTTTAAAACAATATGTTGTCTATTTATATTAATATCAATTAATGTACAAGCACAAATTTCTGATACTAAGGTAGCCGCATTAGTAGAAGCATTACGGCTCGGTGCAATGGATGGAAAACTTTATAGTGAATGGCAGATAAAACCCCAAAATATTACAGATTGGTCAACCAGATATTTAGGTAAAACCATAACTCCAGAAGAGTTTGCAGCTAACCCAGCAGTGGCACGTCAAATATTGGAGATTAAGATGGGTAATTTACTTCGTGAACAATATAAATTTAGTGGACAGGATGAAACTATTGCAGTATTGCGAACGGCTTCTTGGTGGATGAGTGGAATACCTGAAAATTATAATGCTAATCCTAAACTTGAAGTTTTCACCCAAAATATATTAAAGTTTTATCAAGAAATACTTGAGACACCGAAAAAGGTGATTAAAGATTGATTAAACTGTAATTTTTAAGATTGTTTGCTAACGCTGCGAGACATGGAGAGGCAAAAAAGTGAAATTACTATTGACCATCGTTATTACATTGCGTAGTACATTGGAAACTGCGGCATACCTACTTGATTTTAATAGACAACATTGATGAATTGAGACTTCGTTACATTGGTGCTTGGATATTGCTTTTTGAGAAGACGAATCAAGAATACGCTACAGGTAATGGTGCAGAGAACTTCGCAGTTTTGAGGCATAGCTTAACTTAATAAGTTAAGGAGATTTATTTGGGTAACCACAAGGGATTACCCTTATAAATCATCATTTAACGTAGGGACAATCTTTTATGGTTGCCCTTAACGCAAATGGCAGTGACTCAGATGAGCTGGAACTAGTACAACAGTAGTTTTAACATGACGATGCTCATAAATATCAGGGAAAAGCAAAGATAAGCACACAAAACGCATCATTTTTATATACTTAACAATATACTTGGAAAAAATAATATGCCATGGGTTTATGATCCTCATTCTGGTGGAATAAAAATACCAAATAATGTGAAGGAACAAACGAAAGATAGAATATTGAAGCACGCTGAAAAATTTTATGATGGTAAATATGAAAGACTTAACATACGATTTAGAAAACAGTTTTGCTATATTGATGCTTATGTTATGCCTCATATACCAGATAATTTTTCGCCATCTGATTTTTCAGAAACTAGAGAAGAATATATTGAAAGAGTAAGTAATTTTCCTCTACATCTTTGTCGTATTCGTTATTTTGATGAGGACAAATGGAGCTTGGCTTTTTATAAATACAGTAATGAGAAATACGAGCCATGTATGTTTGATAATGGTTCTTTCCATGGTACACCAGAAGAAGCTTTTGATATAGGTGCGGTTTATTTACAAGATTAATTAAGATACAAGCGAGTCAGGTAGTGAAACCGACCATTTTAACACCAAAAATAATAGCCAAATAACTCGTAAGCCGTATATATAATCAATAAATTACTTTGGTATGGTGCATTAAGTGAGAACGTCATGCACCTTACCTTATCGGCGGCTCAAAAATAGCGTTATATTTAAAAGTAAAGATATGAAATACAAAGAAAAATTAATTACTCTATATGGCGAAGCAAATGATGGAAAATCATATGCTTCCAAACTGAATAATGCTACTCAAAAAAATATACAAATAATTGCTGAAAAATGTTTCATTCAAAAAGGTGTCTACACAGTACTTATCACTTTATCTATATATAAAATTTTACATCCAAAACAAGATATAAGAAACCATCAAGCACAGATTAAAGGCGGTTTCTCTGAAAGAACGATAGACACACAATTTATTACACCAACATTAAAAGAACTTAAATTACCTTCAATGGCAGAAAGTGGATGGTTAACACGATCCTTGGAACAACCTTATCCGTATACTTTGGATTACAATGGTAAAATAAGCAATAAAACAGTAAAAACAGCATTTTTAGAAATAATAAATGATATAGAAAAGAATAGCACCAACCCAAAATATATAATTGTAGAACTATTGAAAAATGTTAGGCTCTTTGGTAATTTGTGTTGAATATAATATATTGATTATAAAGCATATAATTTTCTATCTGAAGTATCCAAAAATATGCGTTGGAACAAATGTCCAACATTAATGATACCAAAGCAACGTCTTTTTATAACCTTGATTTTGTT
>JAUCGL010000272.1 GCA_030378105.1 Candidatus Halobeggiatoa sp. HSG11
TTTCTACTTTGTCAATTTCAATCTCTATCCCCAATATATCTTTCACAAAAGCAGTAAATATATGTGGTTTAGAGAAAGCTTTTTTAAAAATAACGCCGTAGCGTAAAGGAGCAACTTCAATCATTGTTTAGTACCTGTTAATTTATTAAAATCACCATCAAAAGTTAAACCACCCGGGTCAATAATCCGTCCATCAATTCCAGTGCTATCACCTAATCCACCATCAGTGAGATGATAGTTAGCGGTGACAACTGGCTGTCCTCCAACTTCAACTATATCAAATTCCACATCAGGCAATATATACCAACCTAAAGTATTCATATCACCGGGAGTTTTGTTGCCATATTTTTGGAAATGTGGAGTAGCACGAAGCTCTTTTAAGCTATGATAATAGATAGTTATATCAGCTTCGGTGCCTTCTAATTCAAAATAAACTAATCCTTGTGGAAAGATATATTTTTCATCGAAATAACCTTGATTTTCAGCTAAGTCGGTATAAATTTCTTTGACTGTAGCATTTCCGCTGACAGCTATGGTTAAATAATTATCGGTACTTTGGTCTGGAATAGAGACTATATTAGGTTGATGAGCATCCAAAAGACCATCGTCATTACCATCACCATTGTTGGGAATATATGGGTCTTCCATAAAATTGGCGGTACAAATTTTTTCACCAGTTATTGCAACATTTCCTTCAGAATCACAATCTCCAGAAAAGCTGTCCAATACCCATTCCATTTCTGATTCAGCAACTAAAGTTGTAGTTGAATTAGCTTCTATTATTTCTTCGCAATCTTCTTCACATTCTTGAGTTACAGTTTTTACTGAACCTCTGTTATTATTAATTACGATATTTAAGGAATAACCTTCGATAAAAGTGGCAGTACAGGTTTTATCACTATTCATGGTGACATTGCCTTCTTCATCACAATCTCCACTCCAATTATCTAAAGACCAGATTCCTTCAGTAGTTGTTGTTAAAGCAATCTCTTCTCCATCTAAATAAGTTTTAGTACAACTTGCTCCACAATCATCAACAGTTCCTTCTCCTTCGATATTAATAGTCAGGGTATGTTCTTGCACAAAGTTGGCAGTACAGGTTTTATCTTTGTGCATTCGTACTTCACCATTTTCATCACAGTCTCCATCCCATCCATTAAATACCCAATCGGTATCTGGAGTTGCAGTTAAGGTAAGTTCAGTTTGGTCGGCATAATTATGGTCACAATCAGTTCCACAGTCTATGCCGTAAGAGGTGGTTATGGTTCCATTGCCAGTTTTCTCTATGGTTAGCATATAATATACAGTTACTGGACAAGCTGAAGTGGTTGCACTTGCTGTTACTGCGACTGAATCACCATTACTATTAGTTGCTTCAACAGAATAATTATAATTTTTTCCACAAGTTAAACTATTGCTACTATAACTACTGCCAGTCGTAGTTGCTATTAATGTATTACCACGTTTTATTTTAAAACCAGTTTCATTAGAGCTATTATCAATCCAAGAGAGGTTTATTCTACTTTGGGAGACTGTAGTGGCAGTTAAATTGAGAGGTGCATTTGGAACAGAAATACCTATTATAATAGAACTATTGCTACCTAAAGAATTAGTTGCTCCGGGAGTAGGCAAGGTTAAATCTGCATCATTAGCAGAGGAACTTTGGATGGTTCCACCAGATAAAGCTGTGGTGCTTGCATAGTCCAAATCTGTACTTATATTTCCACTAACAACAGTATAAGTAAAAGTTAAGCTATCAGTTCCAGAACCACTGCTATAATTAACCACTGCATCGGTAGTCCCAGTCTCCAAAGTTAATTGTGGAGTTCCAGTTACATTAACAATGTTACTAAATTGAATAGTAATATCAACAGTATCACCTATTTCATAAGTACCATCTATAGCAGAAATATTTATAATAATAGGCAAATTCTCATACCAAGCTATTTTATCATCATCTAATGAAGCCGAAACAATATCACTATCTCCATCAACATCTATCGCATACACTGACCTAGCACCATCAGCAGAAGTAGCAACTATATGAGTGGTAAAATTTTGGCTGCCATCATTTTCATACCAAGCTATTTTATCATCACTTGCTGAAGCCGAAACAATATCAATGTCAGTATCTCCATCCATATCCATTGCATATACAGAAAAAGCTCCATTAGCAGGATTAGTTACTACATGAGTGGTAAAATTTTGACTACCATCATTTTCATACCAATTTATTGTATTGTCTGAAGCGGAAAGAATATCAATATCACTATCTCCATCCACATCTATCGCATGGACAGTTCTAGCACTATCAGCAGAAGTAGAAACATTATGAGTGGTAAAATTTTGGCTACCATCATTTTCATACCAAGCTATTTTATTGTCATCCCAAGAAGCGGAAAGAATATCAACATCACTATCTCCATCCATATCTATTGCATAGACAGAGTAAGCATTACGAGCAGAAGTAGAAACAACATGAGTGGTAAAATTTTGGCTGCCATCATTTTCATACCAAGCTATTTTATTGTCATTTTGTGAGGCCGAAACAATATCAATATCAGTATCTCCATCCATATCCATTGCATGGACAGATCTTGCATTATTAGCAGAAGTAGTAACAACATGAGTGGTAAAATTTTGACTACCATCATTTTCATGCCAAGCTATTTCACTGTCACCCTTAGAAGCGGAAAGAATATCAATATCATTATCCCCATCCATATCTATTGCATAAACATCTCTTGCATTATTAACAGAAGTAGTAATAACATGAGTAGTAAAATTTTGACTACCATCATTCTCATACCAAGCTATTTTATTGTCTGAATAAGAAGCGGAAAGAATATCAATATAACTATCTCCATTCACATCTATGGCATAGACAGAATATGCACCATCAGCAGAAGTAGTAACAACATTTTCACTACTAAATTTAGCAGTTGCTTGTAATGCGGGGGTGATTGAAACTAATAATATTATGGTCAGTAATTGTTTCAATTTGTATCTCCATTAATCTTTATTAAGTGGTCAGTTAAATAATTATACTTCAAATATTCATAAAAGGACATTATACATGCCAACCACATCTTTCACTATGAATTTATTAGGATTAATATAGATTCTTAACTTAATTTCAAGGTAAGTATTTTCCACAGCATGGAAAAAATGTCCATGTGGTGGAATAATTCCACGCTATGGAATACCTTATTATGGAACAAGGGAACCTTGTACTCCAAGAAAACCATATTCTTAATCATTCGGCAAATCCTGAAACCCAGCATCTTTCCCAAAATCAAATTTACTGGCCCCAATCAAAATAGCCTGAGTATTTTCTGGTTTAATTTGAAACATCATTTATGGTTTTTCATTTTATCTAATATAACTTGAATTTGACTATTAAGTTCTACCATTTCTTTATCTGAATCAGTTATTTTTGGAGTTACGGTAACTTTTTTATCTTTCTGCCATTGTAAAATAGCCGCCATCACTTGCACAACCGCAATACCAGTTGAAATCATAGTCATTATAGTGTTTGGATCAGTCCAAAATCCCATATCACCTTTAGTTGGTGGAGATTCCTTTTTCCTAACCTCCAAACCATCAATACCAGCCTGCTCCAACCAATTTATCAAATCTTCTAAAGAATCCTCATTGGCATCTTCACCTTCCAAACGTAACTCTAATTCAATACCTTCTTTTGTACTCATAAAAATCTCCTTAATGGAATATGTTTAAATAATATTATCATGTAAATACTGATAAACATCAAGTAATTTATTTATCTAAAAGTTGGGGATTGGAAAAATATTTATAACATTTCCCGATTTGGTTAAACCATCCTTCGCCCCAATGCCATTTGCGTTAAGGGCAACCATAAAGGATTTGTCCCTATGGCAAGATGATAATTTGTAAGGGTAATTCCTTGTGGTTACCCAAAATTAAATCCTTAACTTAATGACAATGATGTGTTCGCCTTCATTTTTAAAGACCAGCCAGATTTTCAAAACTTTAAGTCTAAATAACCATGAATAATTTATAATACCAATAAAATCAATTAATCTACAGATAATTTTCTACCTATTGATAAGTATCATTAAAAATTAATCCTATCTCAATTATTATTAACAACAATATTTTATAATATTGACCAGGTAGATAAATTGTAATTGTGAATTAATAATCGGAGTGTGAAGTT
>JAUCGL010000242.1 GCA_030378105.1 Candidatus Halobeggiatoa sp. HSG11
CATTATACCCCTGCTATGAAAATGGGTTTAACTCATAAACAACTTAATTGGAGATTTTTGTTGACTGTCCCTATACCTGTAAAATATTGATTTAATTAGAACTGCATTGGTCTGTAGGGACTATCGAAATATCTTTAATAACAGTCCTATCAATGGTTATTTTAAAGATGTAGATTTAGAAGCCAACACCCATATTATTGGTGGTGAACTGCGTGGCGATATTATTGGAAATCCTGAACAAAAAGCTCTTTTAGAAAATCTTGTGATAACTGGTAATGGAGTTCTGAAAAATGTTGAAATTGATGAAGAAGTAGATATTGCTGATACAGTTTATATTGATGAATCTACTGAATTTATTCAGAAATAATATATAGCTAATTGTAAATAAAAAAGCGTTAGTTATTAATTAATTACCAAAGAGCCTAAATATTTGAATCAGGATTCACAGGATTTAATAATTCTCAGAATTAAAATCTAAACCAATTATATTGTTAATATTTTTGTTTTTATTCTGTTAATTCTGATTCAAACAACTAAACAATAACTACCGCCTGCATTTAAGCAATCCGCTCACCACTCAAATGACTTATTCAGCTTTAACATCTGGGGAGGTTACGCTGAAAAAAATTAACGCTTAAATAAACGCTCTTTCTCTCGTTGCCAATCCCGATCCTTTTCATTATCTCGTTTATCGTAATCCTTTTTACCTTTAGCAATCGCCAGCTCTAATTTAGCTCGACCTTGTTTCCAGTACATTGCAGTTGGAACTAAAGATTGTCCTTTACGTTCCACCGCTCCAATAAGCTTATTTAACTCAGAACGATGCAATAATAATTTACGAGTCCGCTGAGATTCAGGATTAACATGAGAAGATGCTGATTCTAATGGGGAAATAATTGCCCCCAATAACCAAGCTTCCCCATTTTTCAATAACACATAAGTATCACGAAGCTGTAAACGCCCAGCCCGTAAGCTTTTAACTTCCCAGCCTTCCAGAACAATTCCAGCTTCAAAACGTTCCTGCAAAAAATAGTCAAAACGAGCTTTTTTATTAAGTCCAATAGTAGAATTTTTAGTCATTTAATAAAATTTCGATGTTTAATGGCGACTGATATAGCCGCCTATTATAGCAATTTTTACTTATCCATCTTTTTACAAACATTTAACAAATGCTCTCTAAATGCTTCCCTTAAATTAGGGTGTTGTAAAGCATAATCTATTGTTGCAGTTAGATAACCCAATTTATTGCCACAATCATAACGAACCCCTTGGAATTGACAAGCCAAAATCTGTTCATCAATTAATAATTTAGCAATAGCGTCAGTTAGTTGTATTTCACCACCAGCACCTTTATCAATAGTTTTTAAATAATTAAAAATTTGCGGAGTGAGTAGATAACGTCCAACAACAGCAAGATTAGACGGTGCTTGTTCCGGAGAAGGTTTTTCCACAATATCAATAATTTTAGAAACTCCTTCGTAGAGTTGCTCTGGTTTAACAATACCATAACTATTAGTTTCAGTTTGCGGAATTTCTTCAACTGCAATAACACTACAATGTTGTTTTTTATAAATATTAATCATTTGAGATAAACAAGATTGCTGTTTACCATCAATTAAATCATCTGCTAAAATAACTGCAAATGGTTCTTCACCGACTATAGGTCTAGCACATAATACTGCATGACCCAAACCTAATGCCTCTGGTTGACGAATATAAATACATGATACCCCTTCCGGTACAATATTTTTTATCATTGACAATAGGTTATATTTACCTCGCCATAACAACTCATCTTCCAATTCTTGATTTTTATCGAAATGGTCTTCAATAGTTCGCTTACTACCACTTGTAACAAAAATTAATTGCTCTATACCTGCTTCAACTGCTTCTTCAGCAGCATATTGAATCAATGGTTTATCAACAACTGGCAACATTTCTTTAGGACTAGCTTTGGTAGCTGGTAAAAAACGAGTTCCAAGTCCGGCTACTGGAAACACAGCTTTACGAATAGTTTTTTCAATTTTCATATAATAATGTAGAGTTGGTTAAAGTTGATATTAACTACAGCATGAACCATACCAAATAATTGGTAGGTTATTATATAGTATATCCTAAATGACATGGTCTACATATATATTTAGTTATGAATAAGTGAATAAAGAATAAATAAAGTTCTCAGACCCGCCATGTTTCGCAAACCTGACAGGTCTTTTGGCCTATTCAGATGGAAATATCCCAGTAGACAAATACCTATCACCTCGATCACAAATAATAACTACAATGATTGCATTTTCTAATTCTTCAGACAAACGTAATGCTCCGGCAACTGCACCACCAGAAGAAATTCCAGCAAAAATACCTTCTTGACTTGCCAAATTACGAGTTGTATTCTCTGCACTCTGCTGATCGATATCCATAACCCTATCTACCATGTTTCTGTCAAAAATTTTTGGCAAATAATCTGTTGACCAACGCCTGATACCGGGAATTTTAGCTCCATCCTCTGGTTGTAATCCAACAATTTCAATTTCTGGCTTAACTTCTTTTAGATACCGAGATACTCCCATGATAGTACCAGTTGTTCCCATTGAGCTAACAAAGTGAGTTATTTTACCTTGAGTATCACGCCAAATTTCTTCCCCAGTAGTTCTATAGTGGGCAAGTGGGTTATCAGGATTATCAAATTGATTAAGAATTTTACCTTGACCATTTTTTTCCATTTGTAGAGCAATATCTCTAGCTCTTTCCATACCGCCATCAGCCGGAACCAGAACCATTTCTGCTCCAAAAGCTCGCATAAGCATTTGCCGTTCTAAACTCATATTTTCTGGCATTAACAATATGATATGATAACCTTTGGTTGCGGCCACCATTGCTAAAGCTATACCAGTATTACCGCTAGTTGCTTCAATCAAGGTATCTCCCGGTTTAATATCTCCTCTGGCTTCAGCCTCTGTAATCATGCTTAATGCAGGGCGGTCTTTAACTGAGCCGGCTGGATTATTGCCTTCTAACTTGACTAAAATAGTATTGCTTGTATTACCCGGCAATCGTTGTAAACGTACCAGTGGTGTATTACCTATGAATTGTTCTATTGTTGGAAATGTTGTCATTGTTAATTTTTAGATAAGTTATTAATAATAAACTGTAAATCTTGCCATGATTTGCGTTTTTCTGAAGGTCTACGTAACAGATAAGCTGGATGATAGGTAGCAATCAAAGGTATATTATTATATTTAAATTGCTTCCCTCGTAGCTGTCCTATGGGAGTGGTTGTATCTAATAAATGTTGAGCCGAAACTCTACCGGTAGCGACAATTAATTTAGGTTTAAGTAACGATATTTGCTGTTGTAAAAAATGGTTACAGCAAGTCATTTCATCGTTGTTGGGATTTCGGTTATTAGGTGGACGACATTTAATAACATTAGCAATATATATATCTTCCCGACTTAATTTGATAGCATATAACATGGCATTCAATAATTGTCCAGCTCGTCCCACAAAAGGCTCACCTTGCATATCTTCATCAGCTCCGGGAGCTTCGCCAATTAACAGTAAATCTGCATTACGATTACCAACTCCAAACACAGTTTGAGTACGAGTCTTATGTAAATCACAATTAGTACATGTTTTCACCTGCTCCTGCAATGTTTCCCAATTAACAGGTGGTATTACCACTTCTTTATCAGGTATATTTTTTTCTACAGATGGTTCGCAGACCGGGTCTGATGTTTCTAATTGACGGCGTATCCAAACTTGAATACCCATCGTATTAAGGTATTGAATGTGGGAATTTGCTATATGCGTCATTTAAATATTATATAGTTTAAATATTAAACACAACATTGATTCAGATCACATTTTTAAATTACATCAATTGGTTATATATAATGTAATTGTTTTAAATAACATAATATTAATTAATATAATATATGCTATAGACATTCATAAAAATACATTCGTGTGAAACCTGCTAGGTTTTGGAAACCTCGTAGGTTTTAAGTGAAATTATTTACCTGAAAAAGTATATAGCATTTTCCGATTAAATAGATTACAGTAATACAAAATAAATAATTGATATTTTTGTAGAATTTAATTAATAATTAACCATTCATAATTAATAATTGTTATAATAATTCTATCAGTTAAGAAATGCTATAATGTCATATGCAACTTAACAA
>JAUCGL010000243.1 GCA_030378105.1 Candidatus Halobeggiatoa sp. HSG11
GAATATATATTATGTAGGGTGGGTAGTAACGAAGTGGAAACCCACCGAACCTTCAAAATGGTGGATTTCATTTCATTCTATCCACCCTACATTTGTTACTTTTGACTTATGTATAACGATGAGACGAGACGTTGGGAACGAGATAAAAATTATGTTGCTTCATATTTTCAGCATATCCAACACGATATAGTTAAGTTTAGCTTTCTGCGTAACATTAAATATTACCGTTTCCGTACATAACAAATGGAGCCCAATAAAAAGGATGTCGGTAATGAATTTCATTGGCTTCACCAGCTATCATTTTCAATTTAATCTGTCGAATAGCTTCAGCAGTTGTTTTACCTGCTTTCAAATTAGCAAATATTCCTACGCTAAGATTCTCAGCCGAAGCTGATTCCACTGACCATAAGGTGACACCTATAGCTTGAGTGCCAGCATACATAAAAGACCTTGTTAAACCAAGAATTCCTTCTCCTTTAACTCTCTTACCGCCTCCGGTATTACAAGCTGATAAGTTAATGAAATCAGCGTTTAACTGTAAATTGAAAGTATCAGCCATAGTTAAAAAACCATTAGTATCAGTATCAGCCAATACCAAAGATGATTGAGCTAAACCCTTAATTTCATTTGGTAATAAACCATGCAATGCAAATAGTAAATAACGATAATTAGACATATCGCCAGCTTTATTCAAATCTAATACCATAGCTTTATTGGCTTTATCCCCCAAATAAACAATACTATCAGTATCTGAAAAAAATGCCGCAATAGATTTCGCTTCATTGGCTGTTTCTGGCAAACGGGGAAAACAAACTGCACCCATTACCTCACGGAAAGCACTACCACGTAATTGAGCTAAACTACGTGATTTAACCGATCTATCATCAGCATCTTCTTCACATTCTGTATAAGCTGGGTCTGCGAAAGCTAATAACTTTTTGTTTGGTTCAATTTTACGTTTGCTATCACGCAACACTTTCAATACCGAAGCCGATGATAAATATACAATAGCATGGTTTTGAATAAAATAATTTACCTGTTTATCATTTGTCACTAAGCTCTCAAAAGGCAAAGCATATAAAGCTCCAGTTGGTACAATATAAATAGTTTTTGCACTAAGTAACATTTTTTGAGCAGCTTCTGGTATTAATTTTTGATAAAGTGGATGGCCTTCCTCAATAATTTCTGGCAAACGATTAAGAATCACATCTCGCATATAATTAACGTCTTCATTCAATTTGTTAGCTCCTAATGATAAATTGAACATTGCAAATTGCTGTTTGCCAATTACCCACAAAATAGTATCGTCTTCCATCACCGCATAGACCAAAATCAATTCATCATCACGCAACACTTGTTGTTGTAAAATTTCTGAACTAACTGGTTGAGGATATTTTAAAGCATAATAATCAGGATATTTGAGCTTGATTTCTTGTTGTAAACTCTGTTGTTCAACTCGTAACTCAGCAACCTTTTCAAACTGTGAGTTATTTTTTAATTGAGTTATTTTATCTATAAGTAATTGTTCACGTTGAATGATTCCGGTTGGAATTCGAGCAAACCTAGTAGCTCCACTTTTACCAATTTCTTCTAAAAATACTCGACCTTGCTTGCGTTCAAAAACCTCTAAAGCTTTCCGATCATAATTTTTATTAGGGTATTTTTGATGCTGAGTTTGCAATAAAGTTATATATTCATCATATACATACAACTTATTTTGCATAAAAGATAACCGATTAGTTTTTTTGTCTAATTTAGCCCGTAAAGTTTCAATATGTTCAATTGCTAATTCATAGTTATCTATCGCTGCTGTTATGTTATTAAGAGTCAGTTCCACAGTAGCCAAACCACGCTGAACGTACCATTGTTTATCTGTATTAACAGTAATTAAATTAGCAGCTTGCAAGTTAGTATGAGCTAGTTCATTGTCACCAAGTTGATGGTGAATAAGACCAATATTAGCCTGAATAATTGCGGTTCCAAACTGATTGCCCAATTCCTTATCTATCGTCAATGCCGCTTGAAAATTCTCTAATGCTTCTTGATACTGTTTTTTATCGGCATAAATAGCAGCAATATTAGCTAATTCAATACTTTCTCCACGTTTATCTCCTATATCACGTCTGATAGCTAAAGCATCTTGAAAAGATCGTTTCGCTTTAGAACGTAATTTTAAATTAGCATAAGCTGCTCCTAAATGAGATAAATCAACGGCTTTACCATGTTTATCATTTATTTTATGTCGAACTGTCAAGGCTTGTAACAGATAACCGATAGCTTTATCAGTTTGGCCCAAATTATAATGTAACACACCGATATTACTTAAGTTATTTGCTATTCTGTGTTGATCACCTGTTGCACTCTGTATATCCAAAGCAGCTAAATAATGCTCCAAAGCTTTGTCATACTGTCCAAATTGATTATAAATAATTCCTAAGTTAGTCAAACTATTACCCTTGCCACGTTTATCACCAATTCCAACTTGAAGAGCTAATGATTGTTGATAATATTCAATAGCTTTCGCAAATTCACCCAAATTTTTATGCACGATACCAATGTTAGATAAACTATTTGCTACTCCATGTTTATCATCAAGTTTTGATTGAATTTCTATGGCTTGTTGGAAATTTGTTAATGCTTTTTGGTATTTACCGAGATTATCGTAACTCACTCCAATGTTGGTTAGACTTGCGGCTTGTTGCTGTAAGCTATTATCAAGTTGTTGAGATTTTTCATAATATTCAATGGCTTTATGATATTGACTTAAACTGTCATATACAGTGCCAATATTTATGAGGTTATTAGCAGCAATTGTTTTATATTTCAAATGATTGGCTATTTCTAAAGCTTGTTGAAAATAAGATAGGGCGGTTGAATAATCACTTAGGTTTTTGTATGCAACTCCAAGATTAGACAGGTTATTAGCAGCTCCAATAGTTCCTGAAGGCACAACAATTTGTTTATAATGGGTTATTGCTTGTTGATATTCACCAATGCTGTCATAAACCATACCTATGCTATTTAAAGTATTGTTTTGATTGGCATCAAGCTCTGCTTGCAATGCTAATGCAAGTTTATAATGGTGTAAAGCTGTTTGATAGTTCTGTAATTGATAGGAGATAAGCCCAAGATAATGATGATCAGCACTTTGTCCATTTTTATCATTTAATTCTTGGTCTATAAGTACAGCCTGTTGGAAATATTGTAAAGCTGCTTGATATTCACCAATATTGTAACTAACTGCTCCGAGATTAACTAAAAATTTACCAATATCTGGTTTATTATCAAGTTGTTGAGCTAAATCTAATGCAGTTTGCCATTTTGTTATAGCGGTTGCATAATCAGACTTATAGAAAGCCTGTTTAGCATCATTATGTAATTTATCAATATCTGGAGCTGTGATTGCGATAGATAAAATAAAAAAAATTAAATATTTCATAGTGTTTCCTGTTTTTAAAATTTATAGGGTTATGTGAAGAAGTTTATTAAATTATTAAAATAACAGTATTATCCATTAATACCTTCGCCAATATCAAAATTCGTTGTTTCTGGAATGAGGTACGATTTCCCGAAATCAATACAGTGCAATAGTTTAGGGAAATCTGCTTCGCTCCATTTCTGAAACAAATATCCAATTGGCGATGGTATTGAACCATTTAAGTAGTATGTTTAATGTAAAAAATAATATTATACATATTAACAGTTATATACACCAACTTTTTTCAATTATAATTATTTAATCTCATTTCTATAAAGATTTTCAGAAAAATAAAAGCTCTCAGACTTGCCATGTTTCGCAAACCTAGCAGGTTTTTTAGCCAAAATATTTGTAACTTCTCATTACACACAGGTAGAAAATCCTGACGAATCAGTTCAGGTAATGGGGGGATAGGTTTAACACTACATATTGCAGGACTACCAAAAATAGTATCAGATGTGCAAGCTACAATATATAGTTGCAGCATTGAATGGGCATATAGCAATTCTTAATTATGAATATGTAGATACACAAAAGTATTTTAACATTTATAAGGTGTACTCAATAATGTATTCATCACCAATATTTTTTAAAATATTAAATAATTCATTTTGGAGGGACTCAAAAGAAGTGTATGCAGAAAA
>JAUCGL010000244.1 GCA_030378105.1 Candidatus Halobeggiatoa sp. HSG11
AAGTTTAATATCTGGTTTTCTTTTTGTAGACATTTGATATTTATTTTTTACCATTAGTTTGATTAATAATTACAAAAAAAGGCAGGCAAAATAATTTACCCACCTTAAATAACTAGCTAGTTAAGAATTAAAAACTACTTCTTATCATCCTTAACTTCAGTATAATCAGCATCAACCACATCATCCTTAGGTTTATTATCAGCAGCACCGCCGGCAGCAGCCTTAGCAGCAGCATCAGTGAAACCCTCAGGAGCTTCACCGCCTTCACCACCACCGGCAGCAGCATAAGCCTGTTGAGCAATTTTACCAGACAACTCAGTTAAAGTTTGAGTTTTGGCTTCAATAGCTGGTTTATCATCACCCTTAAGAGTTTCTTTCAAATCTCCAATGGCAGCCTCAATAGCAGTTTTATCTTCATCACTTACCTTGTCACCCAATTCCTGCAAAGACTTCTCAGTTGCATGGATCATATTATCTGCTACATTACGTGCCTCAACCAACTCATGGAAACGCTTATCATCTTCAGCATGAGTTTCAGCATCCTGAACCATTTGATCTATCTCAGCATCAGACAAACCACTCGAAGCCTTAATAGAAATAGATTGCTCTTTACCAGTAGCCTTATCTTTAGCCGATACATGCAAGATACCATTTGCATCAATATCAAACGTAACTTCAATCTGTGGCACTCCACGAGGTGCTGGTGGAATATCAGTTAAATCAAACCGTTCCAAAGATTTATTTCCCGAAGCAACTTCACGCTCGCCTTGTAACACATGGACTGTAACCGCAGTTTGATTATCATCAGCAGTTGAGAAAGTCTGCGAATGCTTAGTTGGAATAGTGGTATTTTTAGGTATCAACTTAGTCATAACACCACCCATAGTTTCAATTCCTAAGGACAATGGAGTTACATCTAACAACAACACATCTTTCACATCACCACTTAATACACCACCTTGAATAGATGCACCAATAGCTACAGCTTCATCTGGATTCACATCTTTTCGTGGTTCTTTACCAAAAATATTTTTAACCGCTTGTTGTACCATCGGCATCCTAGTTTGACCACCAACCAGAATAACATCATTAATCTCTCCAGATGACAAACCAGCATCTTTCAATGCAATTCGACAAGGTTCCAGACTACGATTAACTAATGATTCCACTAAACTTTCTAATTTAGCCCTAGTCAATTTTATATTAAGATGTTTAGGGCCACTGGCATCAGCAGTCACATAAGGCAAATTAACATCTGTCTGTTGACTGGAAGACAATTCAATTTTAGCTTTTTCAGCAGCTTCTTTAAGTCTTTGTAATGCCAAAGGATCAGTTTTTAAATCAATCCCAGCATCTTTCTTAAATTCATCAACAAGATAATTAATGATGGCCATATCAAAATCTTCACCACCTAAGAAAGTATCACCATTAGTTGACAATACTTCAAACTGATGTTCGCCATCTATTTCAGCAATTTCAATAATGGAAATATCAAAAGTACCACCACCTAAGTCATACACAGCAATCTTAACATCACCGTGCTGTTTATCCATGCCGTAAGCCAAAGCAGCAGCAGTTGGTTCATTAATTATTCGTTTAACATCTAAACCAGCAATTCGGCCAGCATCTTTGGTTGCTTGACGTTGAGAATCATTAAAATAAGCTGGAACCGTGACTACAGCTTCAGTGACTGATTCACCAAGATAATCCTCCGCAGTTTTTTTCATTTTCATCAAAGTGCGAGCTGAAATCTCTGGAGGAGCCATTTTTTTACCTTTAACAGCTATCCAAGCATCGCCGTTGTCAGCTCCAACGATTTTATAGGGGACCATATCAACATCACGTTGCACAACATTATCTTTAAATTTACGTCCAATCAATCTCTTAACTGCAAATAAAGTATTGTCTGGATTAGTAACAGCTTGGCGTTTAGCTGATTGACCAACCAACACTTCTTCATCGTCAGTATAAGCAACGATGGATGGTGTAGTTCTAGCTCCTTCACTATTTTCTATAACATGAGGATTCTTACCTTCCATAACGGCAACGCAAGAATTAGTTGTTCCTAAATCTATTCCAATGATTTTACTCATAATTTAATTTCCTTTTTTTAATATTTCGGTCGTTTATATAGGGATTTTAATCTTGATTTTCAAGCGGTTTCTTGGATACTATGACTCGTGCTGGACGTAGTAAACGATCTTGTAATTTGTAGCCTTTTTGGTGCATGTGCAACACAGTACCATCATCAACTTCAGCACTTGGTTGGATTGTCATTGCTTCGTGCCATTGTGGATCGAACTTTTCGTTGATTGGATTGATCTCAACAATATTGAATTTTTCTAAGCTATCAGTTAGCATTTTTAAAGTAAGAGTCATGCCTTCATTGATAGTTTCCAAACTAGTTTCTGGCTTATCGGCGGCCTCTAACCCCAGTTCCATACTATCCTTTATTGCCAATATTTCAGTGGCAAATTTTTCCAACGCATATTTACGAGCATTGTCCAAATCTCTTATCATGCGTTTTTGCAAATTATCATGTTCTGCTTGTTTACGCAGTATAGTATCCCAATAATCATTGGCTTTTTGTTGAGCATCGGCTAATTGTTTGGTTAATTCTTTTACTGAAATTTCTTCTAGTACTTCTGGAACTTCTTCTACATTAGATCCTTCTAATGGCGGAGTTTCGGGTTCTGTAACAGTATTATCTACAGTTGAGGCTGTAGTATTATCTGGCATAAAAATTTCCTAATTAATATTAAACGTTTTTAATTATGAACTAATGAATAGATTAATAGCTAATTTAATTAACCATTTTTAATTCACCAATTCACAATTAGCAAGTTCAAAAATGAATGGGGATAACTTAATGTGGGTTCAAGGCTGAACCTAATAATTTTGCAGTTAAATTAATGATGGGAATGATTCGTTCGTAAGGCATACGGGTAGGACCTATTATACCAATTACTCCAATAATTTTATCTTCTACTATATAAGGTGAAGTAATCACAGTACAATCGCATAATACTTTATTGCCACATTCTTCGCCAATAAAAATTTGCATATTTTGAGTTTTTAAAGCTTGCTCAAGTAGATGTAAAATATCTCTTTTTTCATTAAACACCACAAATAAATCACGCAGTTTTTCTATATTGGATAATTCAGCAAATGTCATTAAATTAGTTTGACCAGTCATAACAAAATCATTATCTTCATCATTAAAAGCCTTTTCTGTCATTTCGGCCACTGTTTGCATCAGTTTATCCATATTTTTACGTGCTTGTTGCAACTCTTTTAATAAATCTTCACGTAAAGTTTTTATATCTTTGCCAACACAATCGGTATTTAAATAATTAGCGGCATTTTGTAATTCTGCTGATGAATAACGGCGAGAAGTATGGATAATTCGATTTTCAACTTCAGCATCGTTAAAAACTAATATAGCTAAAACTCGCTGCTCAGAAAGAGGTAAAAATTCGATATGCCGTAATGATTTATCACAACATTTAGGCAATGTAACTAGACTAGTTAAATTGGTTAGATTAGATAATAAATTAGAAGTTTGTTCTAATAAATGTTGATCGTTACATTCTGTAGCAAATTGCTGACGTAAGTTTTGCTCTTCCTTGCCAGTCAATGGTTTAACCTGTAGTAGACTATCAACAAACAGTCGATAACCACGAACTGTTGGAATTCGTCCGGCTGAAGTATGTGGCGAGCAGACTAACCCCATTTCTTCTAAATCAGCCATAACATTACGAATAGTTGCTGGACTCAAATTAAGGTTATTATCTCTTGATAGGGTACGAGAACCAATTGGCTGTCCTTCGTAAATATAACGATTGACCAATATTTTTAGTAAATGTTCAGCACGTTTACTCAACATAGTGAAGTTATTTTATTATATATATATTTAAAAATGTGACAATTAACACATTGAGTTATACGTTAAAATTCAAATATTATTATCTATAAATGGATTCTGTCGATTCAGTTCACTCTTTTCAAAATATCATTGATGACTATTTTAAGCAAAACATTTGTGAAATACTCCTAAAGAATCTAT
>JAUCGL010000027.1 GCA_030378105.1 Candidatus Halobeggiatoa sp. HSG11
GGGATTGTTTTGAGTTTAAGAACTTTAGTTCTCACTAATGGCAGATGGAAACAATTTTGGGATAAAATCAATCAATATGGTTTACCTTTAATTGCTTAAATTTATACATTAAATGGAGGTCATACTCTGAGTAAATACTCAAATGAGTATCTTTTACGTAGCTTTTGACGAAGAGAAAGAAGAAGGGTATATATCCGCCGGCGGAGCGGGGAAAATGGGCAGAAAATGAGCGGAAATGGAATGAGCGGAAATAACAGAAAATGGAATGGTATGGATATGTGCAATTATTTGAGCCATTCATTTAGCATCACCAAATTATTAAGCTGATTCCTCAATTCCCATCAAAAAGCCCCCACAGAATTATATCCCCGTTATCACTTTTATCTTATCCAATATTATCTTAACTTTCCTAAGTGACGGTATCATTTCAATATCCATATCCTTAAATCTCTTATCTTTTAGTACACGAGTAAATTCAGTTTCCCATTCAACTATTAATTCTCTTAACTGTTCATCTTTATCTAAGCTATTGAAAAAATAGATTAATGCCCTTTCTGTCTTAGGTGTTATTATACGTCTACCATTTTCTATTGAACTAATTGTAGCTCGGGAGATTCCTGTTAATATAGCCATCTTTTCCTGAGTTAGTCCTGCATCTTCTCTTTTCTGTTTAATTTCTTCTGGAGTCATGTTTTATATTTTGAATGTAATGATTATCAATATCAATGATACAAATGTTTCAAATTTGACATTCAATTATTTATTTTTTTAATTGGTAAAATATTTAATTTAATATAATCAATAAGTTAATAATTTTTTTAATGATACAAATGTTTCATATTTGACAATTGTATCATTTATATTATAAATTATATATTTGAAAAATTTAGTGAGGTAAGTATGGCAAGTCCAGATGAATTTAATTTAAATGAAGCACCGGCCCAAGTTTCAAAAGTCGCTGATATTGAAATGCCTGTTATTGAATTTGATGCACCGATGGAAATTAAGAAGGTGAACAATCCCAAAGGTGGAGTTGTTGAAATAACTCTTCAGTTGCTTGAACATGAAGGCGATGATAAGCCTAGCGTATTTGGTGATGAGACAGGATTAAACTCTGTTGGTGGTAAGTTGATGTATGCGTTTAAGCATGGTCATACTTTAGCAATTAGTGGAATATCAATCCAACCAGATAAAGAAGAAAGTAATGAATCAGATTAGATGGTTAATACTGTGTTTGATTCTGTTACCTATTCAAACTATTGCTGATGATGATACTGGATATAGTCCATTAGATGAGGCATTAGTAATTGTTTTTCGTAACAGTAAAGAGATTAAAGGCAAACAGGAATTAGCTGGTATTGCTCAAAATCAAAAGGGTTCTACTTGGAATGTTAAAGGAGCAGTGCGTAGCGGTTACTCTCAAAAGTCTACAGATGAGTTTGCAACTGGTATTGATAACCGAGCAGCTATAACATTTACTTGGACACCAAACTTTGGTTATGCCAATAAGGATGATAAGGCCAAGGCACAAGCCAGAACCAATCATTTACTTGCTGTTGATAAGATACGGAATAATTTTATTGCTGATATGCAATCGCTTTCAATGTTTGATGTAAAGCTAACTATTGAAAACCGTACACATACCATTGCAGTTCAAAAGCTTAAGCGTGTTGAGTCGTTTAATGCCAAAGTTAAAAAGGAAGGCCGTAATGACATGGTACAACCCATTGATGATACAGCATTAGCGGTATTGAATCAGCAGCAAATAGTTAAGTTAGCAGAGCATGAATTAAATTCTCAAGTCAGAACTATAGCGGTTAAGTGGGGATTTAACGAGTGGCAAAAGCTAGAATGGTTAATAGCTCGTTACATCAAGAGCATGAGAGGACTTAGTTTAGTCCAATACAATAATTGATTCTGTCACACAATCAAACAGGAAATTTTATGAAATATATACATACACTTATATTACTTATATTACTTATCCCATTATCCAGTCAAGCATTGATGGTAGAAGAACCAGAATTATCTATGATGAATGCAATTGAAAGATTGGCCGAAGTCGTAATTGATTACGGCATGGATAATAAGCATGTTGTGTTTAAGCCACGTCCAGTTGAGATTGAAGCGTTCAAAGGTTTAGATTATGCGTTCCAGATGTACGGAAGCAAAGATACTAAGGCATGTAACTATGATTTCTATACTTTGATGATGACTTGTCCATTTAAGAAAGTTACTTTGAAATGGAAGAAGGCAGTTCATGAGCAAGCTGTTTATGTTGAAGATGTTGAGCAAGCTATGGGAATGTATGGCGAATTTCTTTATGAAATAATTGAAGAAGCAACCGCCGCATTTGAAAATGGTAATTCATTTCCGTTTGCACATGCTGGTATTATCAGTTGGGATGAAAAGAAGAACCTACTGAAAATTAAGTGTCCATATACCACACCAACTACCGAACAGACTAAAACTTGTCAGAAGCGTGATAGTAATGAATGGAAAGCAGAACTAGCAGAACTTGGCATAACGGATGATTATGTGGTAGAGGAACCAGAGGATGAAGTAGCAACACCTAATACTACTGTTGATGAATACGGAGAACCAACCACATGAAAAAAATTATATTACCAATACTTATATCTTTAGCTATCAGTAGTAATGTATTTGCAGATTCTAATGGTTGGAAAATAACAGTAACATCTCCAGATGGAAAAGATTTTAATTTTTATAGTAATGTTGTACCTAAAGGCACTGTGTTTGTTATAGAAGAATTACAAGAGCAATGTCCTAACTCAGAATATTACTATTGGAAAATCTTATTGAATTATGTTTTTAAAGATGAAGCAGTGGCAGAACAACATATTGATACAATTAATATAAGTAAAGATTCTTCCAGTGTGAGCTTTGAAGATTACGAAAGATTAAATTCTAAACAATGAATCTGTTGAAAGACAAATGCAAAATCTTTATACGCTACGCATACCAGCTGCATACCTTCGGTATTCCGTCACCTCCTTCGTAAACTCAGTCGGGCTGCTTACGCATGAATCTTGTTGAAACTGTTGGAATACAAGGCCGTGATAAAGAGCTATTGGATTTACATGGTAGTTTGACCAAAGGAGCGAATATATTATTGTTGGCTCCTTTGGGTTACGGTAAGACTGAACTATATGAGTATGTTAAAGAGTTATGTATAGACTATGATTGGTTTTATCTTGAATTGAGTGATACAGCTTTTGTTAGTGGTATGAAGTCACTGATTAAAAATTACCATGCTGATTATTATAAGCAGTTCTATTTATCACAATCCACACTCAATCAACTATCTGATAAAGCAAAGGATAGGATTAAGAGAGCTGGCAAAATAACATGGTCTGATTTATCGCATCACGTTGGTAGAACTGATTTGGAAAGTATCACTAAGATTCTCTTTTATTCTCTGCATTGGATGAATAAGAACCAAGAACAGGGCCACAAGCCTATCCTATTTGTTAAGAATCTTAAACGAATAACTGATGGTTACATGTCTGCATTCTCTGTTTTGTTTCAACAGTTTCAAGTGATTGCAATATTAGATAGTAGACATGCCCATTTAAATCATCTATCAATTTTGGCTGGTAACTTTCAAAATACTTATGAATTGAAATCATTACCATTTGATGCTTGCAAAGCTATTGTTATTGATTGGTTAAAGTATAATCCGATTGAGTTTTCAAATAATAATGTTAGGGAAGCATTTGTTAAACATATTGCTAGAGATTGTGGAGGCAATGCTGGTGCAATTGCAAAGCTATTAGAAGAATCTTTGTTGAGTGATGATGAAGTAACTAAGCAATCTGTCCAAAGATTAGAATGGGACGGTACAAAGTATATGAGTTTGTATCCATTGCTAATGGTAGGATTTATTATTTTGGGAGCAGGTAGAGCATTAGGAACAACGTTTGAAAATCCAGTGATGAGAATAATAGGCATTATTTCAATGGTAGCCGCAGCAATTTTATATCTTATTCGAGGAACACTTGACAAAGTTCCGAAAGGATAGTTTGATTCTGTCACACAATCAAAGTTATGATTACACCAACTCACATAACATTTAGCCAACCATTCTATTATCTGTCAGGTATCTTTTGGAATGTTGCCATAACTCCGCAAGGTGCGTTGATTGCTGCTATATGTTCTCTCATTCCTGATTTAGATACTCCACATTCTATTATCAGCCGAGTGTTTCCAAATTTAAGCAACTGGATTAACCAAGAGTTCGGACATCGTTCTATAACTCATGCTTTCATAACTCAGTTAATTATTTGGTTAATTCTATCTGTATTAGTTAATTTTGATTACATAACAACTAACACGGCTATAGCGATAGCATCAGGTTGGTTCTCACATTCTTGTGCGGACATGATAACCAAGAGCGGTATATTCTTTTTTTGGCCTTCACGAAGTCATAGACAAGTTGCATGGGCTAATCCTAAATTCAGAACTGAAACAATGGGATTTGGTGAATGGTGGTGGTCAGTGGCTATGTTTATTATTTCCATTCCATTGTTCTTTATTGCAATTGGAGGACAAGGAGCGAGTGGAGTTGTCAGCTATGCAATTGGTGATATTAGTATGGCTGTACAGGAGTTCCAGACTAAGAAAGGTTTGAATGCTTTTTATTTGGATGTAGAAGGAACGGATAATAAAACCTTGAACCGGATTGATGGTAAGTATTATATTGTTGATGTTAAATCAGAATCATCTTTTATTTTACTTGATAATAATAATACTATTGTGGCAAGTAGCAACTCAAGTGGTGATTGGTTTATATCGAGGGCAATTTTAGAACAAGGCAACCAAGAACGAACTCATGTTATTGATTTGAAGAAGAAAGAAATATCATCTGATAATTTACTAACTGCTTTTGATGATGTGATTGGTAGACGTAAGGCTTTCATAACTGGTAAACTTGCAACTGAAGATGATAGAGGAAATATTGAACATCATACACTTGATTACGTTACACAATCAAACTTACCTACTGGCAAAACGTTTCACGCTGTTAATGTACAGATTCAAATCAAACATATGCCGGGTGAACAGATTGCCAATTTGAAAATAGCACCTGATGTTGAAGAAGTTGAAACGGATGAAATTTTAGATGGATGGTTAAAGGAAATAAAAGATTATGAACGCACTAATAATTGATGACAGCAAAGCACAACGAGCTTTATTAATTGCTTATATCAAAAGCTATGAATCAACAGCCGTGATTTATCAAGCTGGTAGTTCTACTGATGCAATGGCTAAGGTTCGAGAGATACCACATTTAGATTTTATTACTCTTGACCAAAATCTTGATAGAAAGAGCGGAACTGATTTAGTGCCATTGATAAGAGAGCAGTTACCGAATGCTCATATTGTTATGATTACAACTCAATGTACTAAAGAAATAAAAGGATTAATTGTAGATTACGATATTGAATTAGTTTGTAAACCAGTGCAACCCAACAACTTAAAAAGGTATTTTTTATGAACCAGTTATTGACCACCATATTGACCACATTGATGTTATTCAGTTTTGCCTCAAGTTTTTCTTATGCGGTGGAATTGCAACCAAATGAAACACATAGAGAGGAAGTTAAAACTGAGAAGTCGGACAGAAAACCAGCATTAGTATTTTTAATTCAGATTGTTGATTCAAATGAGAATCCAGTTAGTGCTAATGTTCTTTTGAATGAAGAGCTAGTATGTGAAAATTCTAGTGATACAACTCTTATGTTACCAGCACAAGCTAATGGTACAATTTTAGAAGTACAAGCAGCAGGTTATGAGACTTGGAAAGTAGAGTTAAATTATAAAGTTAATAACTATTTGGAAAAACCTTTATTGGTTCAACTAAAATCAGAGTAAATGAATATGTCACACAATCAAAACGGCTTCAGTCTTATTGAATTGGCTGTGGCATTGGCTATTATCGGATTGATGATTACGCCACTTGTAGAAATGCTTCCCGGCTATATTCAATTTAAAAAGCGAACAGAAACAAAAGCTACAATTGAATTGATAACAACTGCAATGACTGGTTATATTATTATTAATCAAACGTTTCCATGTGCAGATGTTGATGGTGATGGTATCCAAGATTATAATGATGGCAAATGTTATTATCGAGGTGGATTACCTTGGGCTGACTTAGGAGTCGGCAGATATGATGCTTGGGATAATAGTTTCAATTATGTAATGACTAAGGGCTTAACTGCTGATAAATTTGATAATTACATACCATCTAAATATGAATTGAAATTTGCTCATGATGAAGTTGTTGATGAGCCATTATTGTTCCCTGCAATTGTCTGGAGTGATGGAATGAAAGATAATGATTTTCCTGATGAATTAGAGAATCGAAATGGTGGTAGTGTATTTGTTGATAGTCCATATGTGCAAGATTACTATGATGATGTTGTCGCTGGTATTCCTTTGTATCCAATATTATATATGCTTGCTAAGACTAGAGATTTAGAACAATAAGCCTTACAAGATACAGACAAAGGCCGTAAGTGCTAGTAATATCCGTTTAAAATTCACCATTTTAAACATATAAACTATCACTAACGTGTTAATAACATTACTGTTAATAACATGTAAAACCCAACGGCAAAACCAACACCAACTACAAAATTTTATCTTAGTTAGATTAAGTTCCTCAGCCCTTCCGTTGGTCGGGAGATAGTCCGTTCGCTACGTTCGCACAGCTCTCTTGCTCACTCATTCGTTAGATTAAGTATACCAAGTTATCGTTAGTCGGCCAATCGCTCCCTTCGGGGGCTGTCTGCCCCACTTCGGTCGCTGGGTAAGTACATAGCAAACCGAACTCTGTAAAGCCTCCGGCGGGATTGGTTCATAGGACTCGCTTTATGCTCGTGAAAGTTTCTAGTAATATCACGCACAGACTTAACCGAGTTAGTTCATAGCTTTCGCCCTCTGTACGTTCATAGCTTTCTAAAAGCGGTTCATACGTTCGGGCGATAAAACCACCTCCACGCCCCCGACCGCCTCCCCATTTCTAAAAACAATACTGAATAAGCTCATACCACAATCCCATAGATTTGATCTAAAAGCAAACCGACTTAAGATTAAAAACAAAGGCAGTTTAACAGGAAAGGAATTGCATTTTTTATACCATAAGTTATTAATTTAGTTAAATATATTTAATAATTAATTGATGTATATCATTTAAGTATGACGTGAATTAACGTACAATAAGATATTAAAATCAAATTGGGGATTAAAATGAAATTATCTAAATTTTACAAAGGTATAAATAAGGTTGTATGTCAACAAGTATTAGATGGTTTTTGGGGCGGTTCGGTGTTTGTTTGGCGTTGTCCTAAAAAACATTATTATTGCCATGTTCCTACTGTTTTAAATGTACCTTTCAATAACAAACAAGATTCTGAAATGTATGCTACACGTTGTTTTAATGAAGGTTTTAGAGTTACTTTAAGAAGTGCTAAACGTACAAGTGGAAAATGGGAGGTACAAGTATTTTTCCCCCAAGGTTTTACAGTTAAAAAAGCTGTAAATATTTTAGAAAAATTTGGGCTATTTGTTTAGTTGCCTTTGCTTGCGGCTCCGCCGCAAGCCGATGAAAAACCAGACTGGAGACTAAAATGAAATTTATTATTACTACTACTACTATTATTATTGTTATGACAAATGCACATGCAGTACCTTTAATTATTGCAGGTAGTAGAGATTGCAATAAAGATATTGATTACACTATGTTAGTACATCAATTGCCATTACTATTAGATATTAATAGTGTTACTGAAATTGTTAGCGGTGGAGCAAGAGGTGCGGACATGCTGGGGGAAAGATGGGCTAATAATAATAATTTGCCAGTTAAACGCTTTCCTGCTGATTGGAATACATACGGTAAAGCAGCCGGGCCAATAAGAAATACTGCAATGGCTAAATATGCAGCTAAAAATAATGGTGCGTTGTTGGTAATTTGGGATGGTACAAGTAGGGGAACATTAAGTATGATTAATCAAGCTAATCAGCAAGGTATACCAGTTTATATAATTAAGCCCGATAGGTTTATTAAGAAGAAACCACAAGGCAATTTATTTTAACTAACTAGGCCAGTATTGCACTGGCCTTTTTTATTTCATTAAAATTTCATCTGTTGAAACGTTATGATACTTTGCAACATTTATGATAATTCCCGCATTAGGCATAAATCGCCCTGATTCTAAATCGCAAATCCTTGACCTAGACATATCAAACTCTTGACCATATTCATTTTGAGTTTTACCAGACATTTCTCGCAATCTTTTTATATTTTGTCCAATTCTTTCTTGAGTATTCATAATTGCAAATAATAACAATTCACGGCAATACTGTCAAGTGTTTGATTGTGTAACAGAATCAAATCTATTCTTTAAAATATTGAAATCAATTGAATTTATTTTATAACAATTGACTTATATCATGTATCAATGCCGTGTATTCCCGTACAATGAGTTATTGAATTTGATATGTTCTTTAAAAAATTAGGATTACTACTTTTTATTAATTGCACAATCCGCCGGATGTACAAGATAAAAAGTAATGTTAAATAAATGATTTTATTGGATGAGTAACGGCTATAGGAAGCCAAGAGACACAATTAGGAACGAAGGAGGGTTTAAGGACAATACAACCCTGACTCAATATATAAAATCATTTATTTATCATATTGTTAGTTAATACCTATTAACGTATTCTAATAAGTATTTTAATAGGTATTAATTTCAATACCGTTAATGGAGTATTACATTATGTATTTTAAAAACTGCAAAACTGTTGAAGAAGCTAAAAAGCTTTATCGACAACTTGCCATGAAAAACCACCCCGACCGAGGGGGAAACGTTGAGACCATGCAAAGCATTAATGTTGAATATCAACAACTTTTAAAAGCTTTTGATGGTCAAACAGATGGTGAACATACATATCATTATGACCGTGTGAAAGAGCAACAAGTTATTGATAAAATTTATGAATTGCTTGCACTTAGATTAGATGGAATTGAAATTAACTTAATAGGTTTGTGGGTATGGATAACAGGAGAGACCAAGCCACACCGCAAAGCGTTTAAATTAGCTGGTTGCAAATGGCACAGAAAAAGAGAGTGTTGGTATTGGCATAATGGGAAAAAACGCTTTCAATCGAAAGGTGACTTATCAGAACTTGCTAAAAAGTATGGTGTTCAAAATTTTGTTAATCAAGAAATGGTGGCAACATGACAACTAACGAAATGATTGACAAGCGAGCTGCTATCATGAAACAAATTGATATTTGGAATAAAGAAGCTGATAGTTTAGCATCACAGATTTTAGACAGGTATCAACATGATTGCACAAACCCCGAAGGTTGGGATTTTATTTTAACAAGTGACCATACCGATATTTTAGAATTGAAACAACTAGCAGAACAGCCTAGAGAGCAAACTACTAGTTATCCACAAATAGCACCATTTTAAAAACACTACTTTCAATTGGGTACAGATTGCCGTCTGTACTCAAGGAGATTATATCATGAGTATTCCAACACCTGCAAATTTTACTAACAAACATTCTAGTTTGTTTAGTTTACCTGTTGATAGCTTCAATGATTTACTAACTAACAACATTGCAAACCGAACTGAATTAACATCAACTATTAATCAACATCTTAAAGATGGTATTGATTACACATCATTAGTTTTTAAACGTGGAACTACTAAGAAGTTTTTAACCAAAGCCGGAGCGGATAAGTTAGCCACAATCTGTGGACTAACTGGGCAGTTTGAAATAACTACAGAGCAAGATTTTGTTATATCCAAAGCTACTATATTGTTTAATGGTTCACAAGTTGGAGAAGGAATTGGAGCAAGAAGCTTTTCACAGGATTTAATGTGGTCAAACAAGAACCAAGTTAATGACGTGAACAAGACTTGTAAGATGTCTAAAAAATCCGCTTGGGTAGACGGCATTATAAATGCTCTAGGTTTATCTGATGAGTTTAGTCAAGATGCTGAAAGCGTTGAAAGTTCTGAAGTTCAAGCAGTAAGGAAAGTTAAACCCAACGTCAACACCAACACCAAAACCAGACAGCCCAGCGATATTATTACCAAGCCAGAAGCTAAAGGGATAATGGACAAGGTTAATATGTATTTGAATCACACGGAAAAAACGGATTTAACCGAGTGGATGAGTCACAGTGGTTTTAAAGATTTCTATGAATTAACTGTTAAGGCTGCTGAAGTAATCAACAAGCGGTTTATGGCTAAGGAGTTAAATCATGGGTGATGAAAATGGATTATTAAAACAGCTTGCAGAACGTAAACAAGAACGTGAAAGAGATTTACCTATTAATCAGTACGATACTGGTTATTATGCTGATGATGAACAAGCTATCTTTGATTGGATGGAAAGAAAGCATGAACGCCGTAACAATTACGGATATAGAGAGTTTTAACTAACTTGATTTAGTAACTTAATCATATTATGATTGGGTTACTTTATCAAACAAGGAAAAATATTATGAGAGATTTATTTGAGAATAGATTAAAAGCCACGAGCAACCGGGGCGGTAGTCGTGCAAACGCTGGACGGTCATCAGGTTGGGGATTACCGAAAGGAAGTGGCTTAAAAGCTATTAAATTGCCAATTGTTTTAGTTGAGAAGTTGCAAGAGCTTAAAAAAAATAATGTTAGTGCTATTGAAGTGATAAAGCGATTGAGTAATCAGGCTACTGTTACAAGCACGGATACAAACGGTTTAGAGTACGATACTATAAGCCCAGTTGAATTAGCTAGTTTGAAAAATGAACTTGCTAAGTATAAGAGAGAGAATAAGAAGCTTGTTAAAAACTGCGATACGCTTCTTGATAAGTTAGAGATAGTTGCAAATACACAAGCTGACGATGGACAAGTTAAAACTCTTGAAGCCAAGAATCAAGAATTTGTTGAAGCTAATATTGAATTAGCTACATTAAACAGTGATTTGGTTGAAGAAGCTGAAGACTCGAAACAAACTATAGCAGCTTTGAAGGGCGACATTGAAAAGCTTGAGACTGACTTAGTTAATCTGCAATCTAAACAGACTCGAACTCAAACTGAAAGTATTACAATTGATGGTGTATGTATTGAGCCAGCAGCTATTCAAACCGCTTTAGTTGAATGGGATAAAAAGGTTGAAAGTGGCAAAGGGCCACGATGGAAGAATATGAAAACATTTTGGAGTATCTTGAAAGGAGTTGGAAAGTAATTGTCCGCACATGGTAGGACTCGAACCTACATTTCTTAATCCTGACCACTCAATGATTGGGATTAAGCGTGTTAGCCTATTTACACTACAAGACGGTGTAAACATTATAGCATATACCCCGACCGCCCCACCAACTACCCCCTGTTTAAATCCATTTCAAAAAATCTACATGCTGGTGACTTTGCTTGAATATCAGTCGCACAGCTTGTAGTCCAACGTTGTTTAATGATGTCACATTTCAAATGAGATTTACCTGAATCATGCCCAACTCTACAAATATGTTTACATTGCTTGCACTTAAACGCATTACAAGCAGAACCCGGAGGAGCAGGATAAGCATGAACGTTTGTTATTTTTGCTGGTGCTACTAAATCAAATAATTCTCCATTCATAAATTTAATCCTTCGTATACATCAGCAATTTCTTTTGATTGAATCCCAAGATAACGCAATGTAGTTGCTTGAGATTTATGGTTTAATATTTCCATCAGAATTGGAATTGCAACGCCAGACATTCTCAAATGATAAGCAAAAGTTTTTCTTAACGTATGACTACCATAATTAATATTGCCTTGACTAATACCAGTGGCAACATGAGCAACACCGCCCCAACGCTTAACCATTCTATTAAGAGCCATCACAGTTAAATGGTCAGCACGTTGAGAAGGAAACAACCAGCCAGATTCATTATAGTTATCTCTTTTCATATAATCATCTAGCCAGATGTCAACAACTTCACGCACAGCCCGATTAACTGTAATGTTTCTTAACTTTTTAGTTTTCTTTTCATGAACTCTTAACACATCACCGACCGCCAAGCATTGCACATCAAGAATTTTTAATCTTAACAAATCACTTGCACGAAGAGCCGTATTAATTCCCATCACGAACAGACACAAATCCCTTGGCTTATCTTCTAAATGCTTCTTTATCTCTTTGATTAAACGTTTGTTTGTTAGAGGGCTAACAAATATTTGGCTACCTTTTTTAGGATGGTTAGGATTTTTCATTAATTAATTGTTTAGCCATTTCCTCAAAAAGATTAGTTTCATCATCTACAAATTTACGAGTATGAGCAGAACCGCCAAGAGACATAATCTCGTTATCATCACTATCATAAATTAGTTCAAACAGCTTCTTAATAATTTTGGCACGTTTAGATAAACGGCTTTTTGCTTTATGCAGAGTTGCATTCATTACTATCTCCTAAATAAACAACGGATTTTGTTCTTCAATATCGTTAAACTCAATAGCTCCAACTTCGGCAATCTTTCCATCAATATTTAATTGCATCATCCCTTTTAATGGAGAATCATCAAGTACATTATCAGCTTCTAACAGAATCTTTTCAGCAAATTCAGAAGGAGCAATCTCTGTATCACACTCAACAATCATTTCAATTGGCAATGTGATTGTGCCAGTTAGTTTGTATTGTTTACTCATTTAATTATCACACCCAATTCAAGTAAAAGTTTGAATTCATAATCATTATTACAATTCTCACAACAAATAACTATTGATATTTCATTATTTAATTCAGGATAATGTAATGGTTCAAATGCAAAATCATGAGTATTTGTAGTGCTACATTTAGGACATTGGGAATCATGTTTCAATGGCAAATAAAATCTTTTGATATTTAATTCACCACTAATTTTGTGTTTTTTACTCATGTCAATCCTCACCAATTTTCTAGCTAAGAAACTCTAGTATACTCCACTTAGTTAGCCAGTCAAGAGTAATCAAAAATTAAAAGTGTTGCAATCAGTATGTTTAACATTTTACAAACTGGCTAACTTATTATATTAGTTAGCCAGTTAATTCCGTCACACTTTCAAAAAAGTATTTTTAGTGTAAAATGTTCTTAAACTAATTTAAGAAATAGGATAATGTTAATTCGTAATACTAATTGGTATTACTTGATTAGGTATTACCAAACTGGGTAATACTAGCCTGTAATACTTAATTGGTAATTCCAATTAATGAAATACTATTTAGAGAGTATAAAATGGAAAAAATAGCAGCCAAGCAAATTGTGGATGAATTATTAAATGAGCATCCAGAAATTGCTGGGGAAATAGTAAAAAAATATTATGGAAAAGAACCAATGGTTACACGTAGCATTAAATTTCCAAAAGCTATGTTGGACCAAATAAATGTTTTTGTTCATTCTAAAACTAACTTTTCTAAAGTGGTGAAAGAAGCAATTGAACTTGGGTTGCCACAAATGAAAAGAGCTAAATGAGAGGTTTAGGCAAGTGGCATTGGAAAGCAATCAAGCGGAACGTCCTTAAATTTCTTGAGTTAAGAAAGCAAGGACGTTATACAGATGCCACTCATGTTCTTAAGATTTACAAAGGAGCAGCATTTTGGATAATTGTTCCTTTATATGCTGTTCTATGGTTAGTTGGTAGTCCTCAATCTCGTACACCACAACCAACTCAACCGCCAATATCTACTATTCCATCCGAACCAACAACAGCCGGTTCCAGAGAGCCGACAAGAAATTGGGATTATGTTAAAAGGCAAGCCAACACACGGCACAAAGTAAGAACTTTCAAAAAAGCCAAGAAAGCTTTATATCCGATTTATAAACAACTTAGGTTAGAAAAAACTTTCTATTGCAATTGTCAGTATCGTAATAAGAAGCCTAATCTTTCCAGTTGTGGAGTCCGGCCCAAAAAAGATGTTAAGCGGATGAATCGACTTGAAGCGGAACATGTAGTTCCAGCCAGTTTGGTAGGTAATACAATGAGTTGTTGGAAACGTGGCGGACGTAAGAACTGTTCACGCAATAATAAAGCTTTCCAATTGGTTGAAGGAGACCTTCATAATCTGGTTCCTGCTTTGGGAGAAGTTAATGGAAATCGTTCTAACTATCCGCCTGTAGAGAATATTAGAGGGGAATCAAGAGAGTATGGGAATTGTGATGTAGAAATATCAAGGAAGAAGTTTGAACCACCGCCAGATAAAAGGGGAGATATTGCCAGAGCCTACTTGTACATGTGGAAAGTTTACGATGCTCCACTGACAAGAAAGGAAATTAAAATGTTTAAGCTTTGGAATTGGAACGATAAACCAACTCAAGAAGAGATTGCTATTCACGAGGCTAAGGCTGAAGTGCAGGGGAATCGGAATCCTTATTATTGATAAAACTAAAAAATGAGAAGAAGAAACAGTGATTTAGAAGATTTAGGAGAATTAATCTGGATAATAGTTACATACCCATATGGTTGGATTGTTGGATTAATAATGACAGGATTTTGTTATTTTATTCATGTGAAATTTATCCCATCACCTGAAAACCTCGGTAATTTTGAGCAACTTTTAGAAACAAGTTCTATTTTTAATATATTGTTAAACCTACCTTTAATATTAACTTTCTTGTTTTTAGCACTAACAATTATAAATCTATGGAAAAATAGATAATTTGATTCTGTCACATAATCAAAGCCCCTTGTCATGGACTTGGGGCTTTTTGATTCTGTACACACAATCAAATTAGTTGGACGTTTTGAGAATTAGTAGCAAATTTTAGTTTGAATTTCATCTACCACATTGTTTATTACAAGGTATTCCGTCCTTATTCCTATCAAGTCTTCTCTTTGCACCACAATTTTTATATTGATACCAAGCTTCTTTGCAAGTCATTTGACCACATGTTTTTCTAGCACAAGAGCCAAAACCAGAACTACGTTTAGATTTTTTCTTACGCTTAGATAATTTTTTAGATTTAGGTGCTTTTTTTAAAGCTACATCAATAGATAAATTAGAATCTACTACTTCAACCCATTTACGCCATTGTTTATAACCTTTATGTTTTACCAAAATATCATATTTACCTGGTTTTAAATACATACCATTTCTATATCTTGGTGTAATATTCATTACTTTTACGGTACTGTACGAGGGAGTAGTATTTACAGTAAAAGAATAAAATTTATCGTTTACAACTTCTTTGGGTATTCCAACATTAGGAATATTGTTATTTTGTATTGCAGTAGTCCTATTATTAAACGTTGAAGTTATCTTTTGTTTCGGTTTAACAGTAGGTTCTGGCTTTGTAACAACCGGAAATAACTTTTTATTAGATACTTTAACACCATTTACGCTAACGATTTTACAACCTATTCCACGCCCACGAGTACAATTTTCTAAAGCTACTTGTTTAGCTTTATCAATTGTTGAAGCATTCCATGCAGTACCAGAAATATTATTACTTCCAATAGCTAATGCTTTATGATTTGAACCTGAATCATATGCAGATTTAACATCTTCTTGTGTATGGTAAGTTGCACAACCACTTGAAAATATAATCAACAATATGACATATTTCATATAGTCCATATTAAAATTCTCCTTTAGTTAAGTATTTACTTTCAATGCCGAGTCTCCCGCTTCACATTCTCCACAGCATCAATAACCGAAGCCAAAGCCCTAGCAATTTCTATTTTACTACTTTCCTCAGTTAAAACGAAATCACACAAGCCCCTCAATAGCACTGGTAAATTGTGCAATAGCATTTGACTATCAGGGTATTCTTCAGTCTGTCTATTGGCATGTACTTCTGCAATTAGGTCATCTGTAGTTTTATTCATTTGATTACGTCACACAATCAAAACAATTCCAACACACTCTCATACCACTTGATAGAACGAACAGGCCGACTTGAGTTATAACTCTTATCCTGATAAGTACCATGCTTAAGTCCCAAGTCGGTCAACTTGTAGTGTAAACGTTTTTTACTATCTCGGTATGGAGTTTGTAGTTTTAATTCAATGAGTTTCAAATTAACTTGTCTAGCACTTCTTAATCCTGTACGTTTAGCTATATCACTTGGGATTAATAGTAATGATTCAGATTGTTGTAATTCAGTTGGCTGGGCTTTTGTGTTCAGATTATCTAAAACATCATAACCAAACTTATCCTTAATGGAATTATTGAGAGCATTCTGTTTAGCTGTGCCAGTGATTCCAAAACCTTCCAATATATCCGCATTGATTTTGACATACTCAGCTATTTCTTGAGTTGGTTCTGGTTTAAGTGATACTGAACCCTTGGTCAATAGTTCAAACATCCAATTAGTCACCATAACGGCAAATATTGGACTACACCATTGAGCTAGATTGATTGATATGTAAGGATGTACCCATGTTCCTTGTTCTTCAGGAGTTCCACCTTGCACGGTTTGTATAAGTTGTTGATTTTGTTCCGTTACGCACATTCCCGTTACGGGATTATTAATAATAAAATCAGATAGTTGAGTTAAAAACTCTTTAGTTGATTTTAAACGATAATAATCATTAAACTTTTTACCATTAGCTTTGCACATAGCAGTAGCATCTAAATAGCCATCACTTGAACGTTGACGAATAACATTATCATGAAAATTACGAATTATCATCACTTGATTGGTCATGATACAAAACTCCAAAGCAGAATCTTAAGAAGCACATTAAACAAAATACCACAATTAAATTATGATGATTGCTGCTTTTATTGTCAAGTTAAGTAGTTAAATCTTATACCTTACTCATTTGAGTAATTACTCACTTACTCAATTTGATTGTGTTACTGCCCCTACATAATTTTAGTTTTATTAATTTAGTTATAGTCAGTACAAGATATTGTAGTTTTCAAATAAACAATAAACCAATATAATAAAAAACATTATTAATGATTTATGGGAAAGTTGTGAACAATATACCAAAATTTAGTCGTGAATTATTTGAATCTACTTACGGTACTTATTTTAGGAAAAATGATTATAAACAGCTCTCATCTTTGTGTGAGAGATATAGTCTAACCTCAAAAGAATTCATTTTACTTGTCAATATTTATATTACTATCAATGATGAACCATCTAAATTTTCATCTGAAAATATTTATCATGCATGTAACCGTTTCAGTAATTCTTTACTAAGTAAAAAAAATATGTCTCGTCATATAAATGATATTGCTAGAAAAATTGTGGGTAAAAAAGTAGAAGAATCCTTAGTATTTTTAGTTTACCTTGTTAATACTTTAGATGATTGTAAATACCTACAATAATTTGTACACCTAATTCATTGTATTTTATATATAAAAATAAATATCAGTTCTTTACTAACAAAAAAAATTGTGTTTTAATATTAACCTGAGTTCTATTATTGATTTTTTAGATAAACTATTTTTATAGAGGGGGGAACTTGAATAATATAGAGTATCATCTTCGTAGGCTCTTCTCACCATGTGAAGATACAAGTTTATATTCAAATGTTTTGAAAAGCATGGTTGGTGATTATAAATTTGCTGTTTTTGCCAGTGCAGAGCTAGTTAATAATAATCTGCAAAATTTGGTTACAAAAAATTTTGGTGAATTCCATATAGAAAACTATAGTGATATTTATACAGATGAAAATCCTATGGTAACTTTTGGTAAAAATTTTTTAAGCTTACCATCTAACTCTATGATTTTATACGATAATCGCACTGTAATACATGGTGACAAAAAAAAGGAATCAATTATTGTTGATTTATATAGTGGTTTGGGTTTTATTAACCCACAAATTTTGACATATCTAGTTTTATTACCTACTAAAAACGGAAAGATGAGAGGTTTTTGGCTTACAGTAATTAAAAATGGGGGGGAATTTACTATGAAGCAAAAAGAAAATATGGGAAGATTTGGCTCCAATATCTCCTCAATTGCCAATGCAAGTTTCAATAATGACGGGCATTATAAAGAAATGATACATTTAAGTCACGAATGTGAGCTTACTTCAGCAGAAACTCGTGTATTATTTAATATTTATCTTGATGTGAATAATTTTCCAGCTCAATTTTCTCTTGAAAGACTGTATTTAACATGTGGTGGTATTGATAATATTAAAGTTGGTAAAACAAATATGTCTCGTTTTGTAAATAATATTGCTAGAAAAATTGCAGGTGAAAAAGTAAAAGACGCTAAATCATTTTTAACTTACATTACAACTACTCTAGATAAACCAAATAGATACAATATCTTGTAAATTGATAATCTGAGAATTTACCTTAAAATGGAATTATGCTCTCCTTTATTAAGTTTGTATCGGAAATTTAAAAAGAGCTATTAAATTCATTCAATATTTTAGGGTACATTAATCATGAAAAAACTTTCTTATTTGGCAACATCCTTAGCTCTAGCAACTAGTTTAGCTATTTCTCCAATGGCAAATGCTGGAACAGTTGAGTTATGCGGTACTTCTATCACTGTTGGATGGTGGGCTTCATGGACATGCCCGGCGGCTGTCGGTGGTATCGTTGCAGGATGTTCGGTTCCTGTTGACGGAGGCATTACTTGTGGAAGTTCTATTGCTTTAGCTAGTTTGTCATGTGGAGTATCAATACCTGCACTTTATGGAATAATTAAAAATTGCTTTTAAAACAACTTGATAAGCATTCAATTAGTTAGGCAAGTTTATATTAATACTTTTCTAACTTTTTGAATGTTTGAGGATAACAGCCATGAAAAAACTTACTATAACATCTATAGTTTTAGTAACTATCATGTATCAATTAATCATTGCAATTACATTATCATTACTGCCACCCCTTTCCATTGCTTTTGAGGAATTTGAAGAATTTACTATTGTAGAAGAAATCCCAACTATTGAAGAACTGGGAGAATTACCAAGTTTAGATGAAATAATAGACCAATTGGAAAATCAATATGATGGTCCAACTATATCACAAGCCCCTGAATGTGGTTGGGAATTTGTCGGAACAATCACCGTACCAACAGCATTATGCTTATTTCATGGTGAAACAGGAGCTCCAAAATTTGGTAAACATTATAGGCTCAAGAATTGGTGTACTGGTGAATACATGGTTGGTAGACTTATAGAATGCCTTCCTGAGCCTTAATAATCTTGAGTATTTAGTTTGATTCCGTAACACAATCAAACTTGAGTATTTACTCACTTACTCAAATGAGTAATTACTCATCCAAATACTCATTAAGCAGTTTAAGACCTAAGTCATTGAGAGTTAAACCTTCTTGCATAGCTTTTAACTTAACTTGCTTATGCAAATCAGCAGGAATATTGATATTAAACCGTTTCAGTTTTGGTTTATCTGTTTCTTGAACAGCTTCAATTGCAAGTTCTTTTGGAGTTTTATCATCTTTCCTTTCAGAAGGACGGCCAGCTTTTAAAGTCATCTATAAAAACTCCTTTAACTCTTTGACTATCTTTTTAATTTCTCTAGCAGCAACACCACTGGGAGTGGCATCCAATACAGTAGAGCCATCAACAGCAGTTTTGGCATAGATTGTACGTTGACCAGTATGACTCTTAAACACTGGTAACTCATATTCAAGCAAAACTTCGGTAATCTCTTTACCAAGTTGGGTATTTTTAATCATGCGAGATATTAAAAAAGCTGCTTTGGGCTGCTTACCGTCTGTTATCTCTTGACGTGCTTTGATTATTTCAACTAAATCAGCACACGCCCATATGTCATAAGGCGAAGGCTGGACAGGTATCAACACAACATCAGCACATTTAATAGCGGATACAACTAACTTGGCTATTTGCGGAGCTCCATCAATGATTATCCAGTCATGATTATCTTTAACTGCCTTAATATCTTTGTCTAAAGTCGGTCTATCCATACCGATAACAGGCAATAAAGCCCCATCACTAGCGGCGTTCCAATCCCTAGCACTGCCTTGAGGGTCTGAATCAACCAGCAGTACGTTATTATCTTTCTTTCCTAATTGCAAGGCACGGGCTAAATTAGTTGCAATAGTAGTTTTACCAGCACCACCCTTTTGATTCAATATAGCTATTATTTTACTCATTTACTCGTTTACTCATTTGAGTGTCAACAAATTTAACTAAATACATTAATTTTTCTTAAATGAATGCGTTTAAAGTGACTTACTTTTTATAATATGGCAAAATTAATAACATCCTTCATTTCTTTAAACAAAGGATGCTAAATTTTTACCTTAGATATTCAAGATATTGTTTAATAAGTGAAATTACAGTTGATGTAGAAACTTTTGGTTCTTTGCCTCTTATAGCATCTCGTAATTGTTCAAGGCACTCAGGATTGGTACGGATACCTGTAATCAAATATCCTATATCAACACCTTCCTTTAACATGTTCATTAAAGGAGTTTGGTACTTGCCAATCTCATAATTTGAGACAGTCTTTGGGCTAACGCCTATTAACTTAGCTAATTCGACTTGACTAAAATCTAAACGTTTACGTTCTATTTTTAATCTTTCACCAAAACCATTATCATTACCATTATTATTACTCATGAATATAACTATATAAAAAACAGAGCTTCTATTGCACTAGAAAATTTTTTCTAGTAAAATTAATAAACAGTACAAAAAACAAAAGCCCATAAGCGGTTGCAACGCTCATGAGCTTGATAAATGTTAAACTTTCAATAAGTAACTACACTGTTAATTATACTCTTGACTAATAGTATAATCAATAGTGTGTGAGGTATTTTTATGAAAATTTCAGACCGAAGAAAAACCAATTTCTTCATAGTAGATAATCAATTGTTTGATGTTTGGGGAAAAGAATTAAAGCCCCAAGGTATTGCAGTTTATTGTTGTCTCATTCGCCACGCATCTAGTGATTCTTGTTATCCATCACACGCAACATTAGCCAAAGAATGCGGTTTATCAAAATCCACTGCCATTCGCACACTCAAAAAATTATCCGAACTAGGATTAATCCGAATTTCCAAACGACATTCTGAAAAAACAAAAGGTCAGACCTCTAATGAATATACCATTTTAAACTTACCCCCCCAGTGTCAGAGTGACACACGAAGAAGACATATTTAAGAAGACTAATCTTAAGAAGACGACAGACAAGACCGTAACGGCAAGCGTTGAAGTTGATGATAGCCAAAATTCAAAAGCGTCAACTGCGTCAAAAGCGTCGTCGTCAGTTAATTTTTCAAATAATAAAGAAGTAACTGATATACTTGATAATGTTGTTTATCCCAAAGGCTTTAGAAAAACTCAACCAGTCTTAAAAGAATTGCGTAAACTCCCTAATACAAAGGCAGCACAAGAAGTATTAGATGTTTATGACGTGAAATATTTAAGAAATAAAGAAGTTAGAAGCCCAATAGCAGTTATCAGAACATTGGTTAAAAATTATCTTGCTGATGACTTCACACCAATTGACCAACCCGGTTTAGCAGATGAATTGATATTCACCCCGATAACTGAAACTGTGGAAAAAGCTACTTGTGAATTTTGTAAAAACAATGATGGAATGGTTTATTTTAAGAATGATAAAGGAACAAGGCCAGTTAAATGTGACCACAATAAGGATAAATTGATTGAACATGCTAAACGGACTCAAACACTTATTGAAGGAACTGGCTATGATTTTAGAATGAATAAACCAACTAAGCCAAAAAAGACTCCTAAATTAACGCTTAAAGAACAAGTTGCAGCTAAACGTAAGTTAGGTGGTTTGATTGGTGGATTCAATAAACCTGCTAACTTACCAAAATAATAATTATGTGCAAGGAGATAATTTTACCAGACGGAACCGAGGTTGAAACTGTAGGCCAATTTGAGCAAGTGTTTGATATAGATTTGGGGGAAACTAATATTAATGGGCATCATCTTATGAGGCGTGATTGCTTATGCCAAATCGACATTGACCAAGCTATGTTTAAGTTGGGATACAAAAAGGATGCTGATTATGAAGATGATGGGATGAATATTAGGTTTAAGAGGAAGGTTTGATTGTGTTACGGAATCAAAGATGGTGAGTAAATTTACTTTGATTCTGTCACATAACCAATTTTGTTTCTAAGCCACCTATTCGGTGGATAACATTGCTGACCAATATCCATTAATATTTATACTTTTCTAAGCCACCTATTCGGTGGATAACCAAGAAAATTCTTAAACAAAAGAGTGATTTAATTTCTAAGCCACCTATTCGGTGGATAACTCTGTAATGTAAATACACCGTTATCATGGATATTTCTAAGCCACCTATTCGGTGGATAACTATTTAATCTGGTTGTATTTCTTAATATCTTATTTCTAAGCCACCTATTCGGTGGATAACTGCTATGCCCATACTTGACAGGCAGCTCTAAATTTCTAAGCCACCTATTCGGTGGATAACATTCTGAAGAAAAAAAGTGACTTAAGACATTGTTTCTAAGCCACCTATTCGGTGGATAACATTCAATAACGACATGAAACCAAGGGCCGCAATTTCTAAGCCACCTATTCGGTGGATAACTTAAGTTCTTCTTTGATGATGATAAATGGTATTTTCTAAGCCACCTATTCGGTGGATAACTGATATAATTATATGTAATTATTAATATTTTTTTTCTAAGCCACCTATTCGGTGGATAACGCCATTCTTGCCTTTCTCGTAAAATAGCTCATTTTCTAAGCCACCTATTCGGTGGATAACTGTTACAGATTATAACAAACAAGTTATTTCTATTCAAATTTCATCCAAAAACAATAAAAATACAATGTTTTTTATGCTATAAATTTTATTCTTTATATTCAAAGGGTTATTAAATTACAAAAAAATATTGTATTTTATTGTGATATTGAGTAAATACTCAAATGAGTGAATTGGTTTGATTGAGTTACGGAATCAAAGATGGAAAATATCTTGATTAAAAGACTTGATAATTTAAACTAAAGTCAATATAATGTTTATTAGTCGTACAGATTTATAACTTAAATGTTCTTTAACAAATTGAGTTTTATAGATAGATGTTCACCGTTTAGGTGATTGAAACCCGATATGACTTAATGGAGTAACAGTTGTCCAAGGATGTTCACCGTTTAGGTGATTGAAACCTCAATACTATCTTTTTTGTAGTTGCTTAGTAAGATGTTCACCGTTTAGGTGATTGAAACCCATGATTTTCAATGTTTACAGTAATATCACACGATGTTCACCGTTTAGGTGATTGAAACCCCATAACCTAAATAAATCGCATCGTCCCACTTTGATGTTCACCGTTTAGGTGATTGAAACCTATAGCTTAAATATTCGTCAGAATACCCACTCGATGTTCACCGTTTAGGTGATTGAAACCACTTTTTGTTCACAGCTGTACAAGCTGTTTCTGTTTTCATGAAGGTTCACCGTTTAGGTGATTGAAACTCAAATTCAAAGTCTTCTGTATTGGTAATTACAATACTTTCATGGAAGTTCGCCGATTAGGCAATTGAAACGAGATTAAAACTTCATCCCCAAAAAAAATTAGATATGCTTTCATGGAAGTTCGCCGATTAGGCAATTGAAACCTCATGAACCGTGTAGAACCCTTTCTTGTTAGGCTTTCATGGAAGTTCGCCGATTAGGCAATTGAAACAAGTAATATTAAAAAATGATATAATTTCTTTCATGCTCTTTCATGGAAGTTCGCCGATTAGGCAATTGAAACCGGAGAATTCCAATTCAAAAGGATATTAGCTTGTCTTTCATGGAAGTTCGCCGATTAGGCAATTGAAACAAAAAAAGCCCCTTGTCGTAATGACTTGGGGCTTTTTTTATGCCTGTTTGATTGTGTTACATAATCAAATATACTATAATTAACAATATGTTACATGATTTTATTTAGTGTTTACTCAAATGAGTAAGTGAGTATTTACTCAAATGAGTAACTTTACGTAGCTTTGAGTATCTTTTACGTAGCTTTTGACGAAGAGAAAGCAAGAGGGTATATATCCGCCGGCGGAGCGGGGAAAATGGGCGGAAAATGAGCAGAAATGGAATGAGCGGAAATAACAGAAAATGGAATGGTATGGATATGTGCAATTATTTGAGCCATTCATTTAGCATCATCCAAAATTATTAAGCTGATTCCTCAATTCCCATCAAAAAGCCCCCACAGAATTATATCCCCGTTATCACTTTTATCTTATCCAATATTATCTTAACTTTCCTAAGTGACGGTATCATTTCAATATCCATATCCTTAAATCTCTTATCTTTTAGTACACGAGTAAATTCAGTTTCCCATTCAACTATTAATTCTCTTAACTGTTCATCTTTATCTAAGCTATTGAAAAAATAGATTAATGCCCTTTCTGTCTTAGGTGTTATTATACGTCTACCATTTTCTATTGAACTAATTGTAGCTCGGGAGATTCCTGTTAATATATAGACATTCATAAAAATATATTCGTGTGAAACCTGCGAGGTTTAAGAAACCTCGTAGGTTTGTAGTGAAATTATTTATCTGAAAAACTATAGCCACTTTTTCCTGAGTTAGTCCGACATCTTCACATTTCTGTTTAATTTCTTCTGGAGTCATGTTTAATATTTTGAATGTAATAATTATTAAAATCAATGCTACAAAAGTCTATAAGTTGACAATTGTATAATTTAAATTATATATTTGAAAAATTTAGTGAGGCAAGTTTCAAAAGTCGCTGATATTGAAATGCCTGTTATTGAATTTGATGCACCGATGGAAATTAAGAAGCGTGGAGTTGTTGAAGTCAGGTAGAGGTAACATATTTTTGTTGCCCACCAAAACGATAAAGATATTTGATATAATTATAAATATGTTGGGTAACTATAAAACACGTTGCATACCCAACATAATATTAAAAAAGCTCTACTGAATAGCAGAATACCATTTTGAACCGAATAAACCGCCTTCCTTAGCTTTCCAACCATTGTTTTCCATCATCTGCTTCAAACGCCTCCTCATCTCATGGTCAGGAATCTTACCCTTACTATGAGTTTTAAAAACTGAAACAGAGTTCTCAAACTCCTTCTTATCCACCTTGCCATCATTAGTTGCAAAAGCTTCCAATACATCCTTGGCCCGATCCTCAGCATCTCTTTCCAAAACCAAATTTTTTTCAGAAGCAGCCTGCCGCATAATCGCCAAACCTTCCTCTATAGCTATTCCCTTTTTAATCCCCTCTTCAAGGATTTTCTTCTCTTCCTGACGATCAATATACTGATCATCAAATACTTGTAACATAATGTAATCAATAAACTGTTTTTTTACTTCATCCGAAACTGCCATAATAAACCCCGATTAATCTATAATTTAAATACTAGTATACCACTTAATACCAAGTAACCCACCAGCTTTCCACTCATTAGTTTCCATCATTTGCTTTAAACGCTTTCTTATTTCTTGATCAGGCACTTTACCCTTACAAGCAGCCTTAAAAACATTAAAAGCCTCTTCAAATTCCTTTTTAGTTATCTTACCATCAGCAACCGCCTCTTCAAGCACAGCTTTAGCTTTATCCTCAACATCTCGTTCTATGACCAAACCTTTGTTTTCAGCTATTTCACGGATAAGGGCGAGACTTTCATCAACACTTATATCATTTTTAACCCCAACCTCAAGAATCCGCTTTTCTTCTTGACGATCAATATACTTATCATCAAAACCTTGCAATGTGATAAACTCAACAAACTGGCCACGAATACTTTCTGAAACCATATTTATCCCCTTTAATTAAATTAATAAAACCATTTAAACCAATTATATACCCTCTTTAACTTAACTACTAAACAGGGTATCTACCATTAATTTGGAAAAGCCAAACTATTTAATAAATTTTCCATAATGTTCTTCAAAGTATATACAAAGATTATCAGAATATCCATACCCATCATCTGCATTATCAACTACATCATAAGCTCGTATTTCAAATTTGTCTAATAAATTATGCTTTTTTAAATCATTCAATAATTCCATAAACATATTTTCAGCTAAATCGGAAAATTTTTCAGTATCAGGACCATACTCAGCACAAAAATAGGAAATGCTTTCAACATAGGTAAATTTTAATTCAGATAATAATTCTGGACTATCTGTTAATTTTTTAAAATCATTAACAGCTTTTCTGGCAACACCGAGCTTAGGAGCAGCTCTGCCATAAACAAATTCTCTCTTAATAATAGCCTGATATTTTTCTAAAATATTTCTAGCTTCATTACCTTGAGATTGATAATATTCTTTAACTTGTGGAAATCTTTTATATAAATTAGTTATTTCTTGAATAAGTTCTTTTTTATCTTTATTTTCAAGATTTTTCTTAAGTTTTGTTACAGTTAATTTATCCATTTACCAAAAATTATTCCCCGGTTCTGGCAAAGCAGTTATATCAATTTGACCATCAATTTTAAGAGGCAATGACTTAACAATCATAAAAACAGACGGAACATTTTCGTTTGGCAATGTTTGTGATATGTATTTATATAAACGCCCAGTAATAACTCGTTGTAAAACTTTTAAAAAACCATGATTATTAAGTATATAATTTATACTTTGCTCAACAACATTTTGTTCATTATTATCAAGAATTAGCTGAATTCCGGCTTTTGATTCTCGACACCATGCTATTTTTCCATTAAACCATTTTTCTTCATTATCGCCGGGTAAACGCACATACAAACGAGTTGTATCATTTTGTTTCATAACAGGAGTTCCTATAAGACAAAAACCACTGTAAGATATATCTTCTGTATGTACAGTTATTTTTTCTTGATTATGTTCTAATAGACAAGTGCTATGATAAGGCAATCTATCTGGAATAAGCCCAGACACAATATAAGCTACTAAAACTCCTGGTCGATGTTCAATCACAGCAACCTCTTGTACATCTGGATGCTTGCTTAGAATTTTTTCAATTTTTTTGAGATTAATGTTATTAGACATTGTTATGATTTTTTGATTGCTACAGCACAATAAGACATGAAAGGTTTGCCATCTTTTTCTTTAATATTGATATTGGAAAAACCGATATTTGCCAACAGTTTAACAATTTCATCCGTTGTATAAATATTAAATATATTTTTATCTAAATTTAAACTTTGCATTTGTTCTTTATTCCGAAAACCAAGTATTATTTTGCCTTCGGGTTTAACTACTCGAAATATTTCTTGAAGCTGAATTTCTGGTTTTTCCCAAAAATATAAAGTATTGACTGAACAAATTTTATCAAATGAATTATCAATATAAGGCAATTTGCTACAATCACCTTGTTGGATATTCATTTTATTATTGGTGATATGATGTTTATTTAATCGTTTGGCTTTTGCTACCATTGTTTTTGAAAAGTCAATTCCTTCAACAAAGTCTACAATTGTCGCCATTTCATTAAGTAATTTGCCCGGCCCAAATCCGATTTCCAACACTCGATCATGTTCTGTCAATTCAAGTGATTTTTTTGCCAATATGTTTAAATCTGCATTGCCTGCAAACAATATTGGCATAATGTAACGTTCAATTAAACCTGATGGTTTTTTAGCCTGTTGAGATAAAATCTTAGTTGGTACTAAATTGAACAATTTCATAAATCTTTTAAATATCCAGCTTTAGCATCTTTATCTGATAAAGTTGGTTCAGCAACTGGCCAATCAATATTAATATCCGGATCATTCCAACGAATACAACCTTCATCTTCTGGATGATAATATTCAGTACATTTATAATGAAAACTGGCATTAGCAGAGATCACACAAAAACCATGAGCTAAACCGGGTGGTACATAAAATTGGGTATGTTTATCGGCAGTTAAAGTTATTCCAACCCATTGACCATAAGTTGGAGAGTCTCGTCTTATATCAACAGCAACATCAAACACTGCACCTTGAGTAACAGTAACTAGTTTACCTTGTGGATATTGATTTTGAAAATGTAATCCTCGCAAAACTCCTTTAGCAGAATAAGAATGATTATCTTGGACAAATGATTCAGCAATTCCATTTTCAGCATACCTTTTAGCATTAAAGGTCTCTAAAAAAAATCCTCGCTCATCACCAAATACCTGCGGTTCTATTATTAATACTCCAGCGATCTTGGTTTTAGTTACTTTCATCAGATTCCATGCGTTAAAATATAGTTAAGATAATTGCCATAGCTGCTTTTTTGTAGTGGTTTAGCTAAGTTTTGTAACTGTTCAGTAGTGATGTAGCCTTTACGCCAAGCTATTTCCTCAGGGCAAGCAATTTTTAAACCTTGCCTTTTCTCAATAGTTTCTACAAATGAAGAGGCTTCTAACAAGGAAGCGTGGGTGCCGGTGTCTAACCAAGCCATACCACGTCCCATTTTTTCTACTTGTAATTTATTGTTTTGTAAATATGTTTTATTAACATCAGTTATTTCTAATTCACCACGAGCTGAAGGTTTAATAGTCTTAGCAACCTGCACTATATCAGAGTCATAAAAATATAAACCAGTCACTGCATAATGAGATTTTGGTTGTTGGGGTTTTTCTTCTAAACTAATGGCAATTCCATTTTTATCAAACTCAACTACGCCATATCGTTCTGGATCATGGACTCGATAAGCAAATACAACTGCCCCAGTTTCTAAAACTGCGGCTTTTTGCAATTTCACTTGTAAATCATGACCATAAAAAATATTATCGCCTAATACTAATGCACAAGCAGAATTATCAATAAATGATTTACCAATAATAAATGCTTGAGCTAAACCATCTGGTGACGGTTGAATTGCATAATTAATATTAATGCCCCATTGACTGCCATCACTCAATAACTGCTGAAATCTTGGTATATCTTGTGGAGTAGAAATTAATAAAATATCTCTTATTCCAGCTAACATTAAAGTTGTTAACGGATAATAAACCATTGGTTTATCATAAATTGGTAATAACTGTTTGGAAATAATTTGGGTAACTGGATATAATCGAGTCCCTGAACCACCAGCTAAAATAATGCCTTTCATAATTTACCTAAACGTTCTCTTTGATAACTTCCGTCTAATACCCTTTGACACCAATCGTTATTTTCTAAATACCATTGTACTGTTTTACGTAAACCAGTAGCAAACGTTTCTTGTGGTTGCCAATTTAATTCATTTTTAATTTTATTAGAATCAATGGCATAACGTAAATCATGACCGGGTCGGTCAGTCACATAAGTAATTAAACTTTTATAAGGTGCTGTACTTGGTACTAATTCATCTAAAATTTCACACAATGTTGTCACTACTTCCAAATTTGTTTTCTCATAATTACCACCTATATTATACACTTCTCCAAGTTTACCTTGTTTAAGAACTGTGTACAAAGCACTTGCATGATCGTCAACATATAACCAATCACGGATATTTTCACCTTTGCCATAAATAGGTAATGGTTTACCTTCCAGAGCATTTAAAATTATCAGTGGAATTAATTTTTCTGGAAATTGATACGGGCCATAATTATTAGAACAATTAGTTGTTAGCACTGGAAATTTAAAAGTATGAAACCAAGCTCGAACTAAATGATCGGAAGCAGCTTTACTAGCAGAATATGGTGAGTTAGGTTGATAAGGAGTTGTTTCAGTAAATAATCCTTCGGCTCCTAAACTTCCATAAACCTCATCTGTGGAAATATGTTGAAAGCGAAATTGAGATTTATCTGTTAAAGTTTGCCAATAGTTACGAGCAGCTTCTAATAATGTATAAGTACCAACTATATTAGTATTAATAAATTCAGCAGGACCATCTATGGAACGATCAACATGTGATTCGGCTGCCAAGTGCATGACTGCATCTGGTTGAAATTCAGTAAATATTTTTTGTAACGCTACACCGTCACAGATGTCAATTTGAGCAAAATTATACTGAGGATTATCTACTACAGAGATCAGGGAATCAAGATTACCTGCATAAGTTAGTTTATCAATATTCATAATTGTCGTGTCAGTTTTGTTGATAATATAACGAATAAGTGCAGAACCAATAAAACCAGCACCACCAGTAATAATGAGTTTCAAATCTTAATCCTCTTGTTAATAGTTAAAAAAAATGCGATGTTCCTTAATTTAAAGAACACCGCATATATTATACCAGTTTGCCATACAGGCTATTTTAATTGCGTTCTACAGAAATTTCAACTCGACGATTTTGAGCTCGACCGGCTCTTGTTGAATTAGAAGCTATTGGGTTAAGTTCACCATCACCTTTTGCACTTATCTTATCTTCTGGTATGCCTATGCTAATCATATAGTTCACAACACTAGCAGCACGTCTTTCAGATAATTTTTGATTATATCTCTTTTTACCAGTTGAATCAGTATGACCCACTACTGTCACCATAGAAACATTGTCTAAACTACCAATGCCATCAACGATACTTGCAATAACAGATTTTCCGTTACTGGTTAAGTTATATTTATCAAACTTAAATAAAACATCAGCATCAACGGATACTGGTACAGGTGCTGGACATTTTTCTGGTTGAGCTTCACAAATATCATGACAACCATTTTCATCAACAGCATAACCTAGAGGGGTATCTGGACATTTGTCTTTATAGTCAGGTACTCCATCCCGATCAGAATCCACTGGGCAACCACGATCATTAACTCCACGATCTATTTCCATTGGAGTGTTATTTGGGCAATCATCTCTGTAATCAGGTACACCGTCATTATCACTATCTATTGGGCAACCTTTATTAGGTCCGTCTTGATAAACACCTTTGGAAATTTCTTCGGCAGTATTGTTTGGACATTTATCTTCGTCATCATTAATACCATCACCATCCTGATCCATCGAATCACCACATTCTTGAAATAAAGTACTTGGTGTATTAGGAGAACGAGGAGTCAAAACACATTCATTTTCACGCTTAGTTAATACTGGTTTACCTTGAGAATCAATCAGACGATAAGTATCGTCATCATCATTAGCCGCCAAAACAGAAGCCACTGCCGTTGACAACAGAGTACCTGCGACTATTCCTACTAAAATTTTACGACCATAGTAATCAGACATAAACAAAATCCCTTAATATAATGTACATATTATCTTGTAAATTTAAACTAGTATATAGAATTTATTAAACAAGACATAGTTTATTAACATATTTAAAATCACATAACCTTAAGCATATTGTATCAATTTTACAACAGATGCTTCACACAAAACTTTTTAATTAAATTATTGTATCATACACAATGTAACACTTCTAATGTTCAGAGTAAATACTCATTATGTGGTATTTTAACAACGTAGCAGATGATAATCAAGAATATCTACCAACTTTATTAAGGTATTAGCTAATAAAATATATACTATTTAAATTCTTAGATAATGTAATAGAATGTGTATTTTGTAAACTTTTTAAGAACAAACTGCTGGAACTGTTAAAATTATCACTTAAATTAAATGGCAATTATTGTAACAGAGAATCAAGTTTTCCTTCACTATCAAGTTCGGCTAAATCATCAAAACCACCTACATGTAATTCTCCAATAAAAATTTGAGGCACAGTACGTCGCCCGGTTATTTCAATCATACTGGTCATTTTATCAGGATTATTATCGACAAAAATTTTCCTTACTTGCGTACCTTTTTTATTAAGCAGCATTTCTGCTCTATTACAGTAGGGACAAGTTTGAGTACAATACATGCTCACATCAGGCATTATGGTCTCCTATAGAACTTGATATGGTTTAAAACAAATTTCAGGATATTTTAACAAAATTATATAAATAAAAATAACTATATATTTAATGTAGCTGGGATATTTTTTTAACTAAAGAATTTTTTAGGTTATAAAAACTATCCAAAATAATTGTCCGTATAAATTTGGTAGTTATGTATAAAGTTGTTATTTTAATGATATAGAAGTTTTTCTCACTTTTCAAAAAAAATAACTTAACAATGTTATACAAAACTACCATTTATACGTTTGAACATTAAGGTAATTTTAAAGTCAGTTTAACTAACCCAATTACTAGCTGAATCAGTGGTACCGTTGCCGCCATCTTCATAACCAGCTTCATAAGCTTCATTAATCCGTTGCTCTTCACGAGCTGGATTTTGTAAATACCCCCCCATCCAACCAACTATATATTCACGGTTTGTCTGGTTTTTTTCTAATTCAGTTATAGTATCGTAATATTTTGACATTAAATTTATACCGTTATAAAATGTATGTAAAGCAATTAGGTAACTTAAAAAATTTATTAATATCCTGACTAAATCAGGATACAGTTAGAAACAATTAGTGTAGTGTAAGTTTATTTAATTTTCAAGTGTTCATTAACTTGGGTTATATATTAACTCAAATTATGCAGAATGATTAATACTCTCTTTTACCACTTTAAGGATTTAACGCATTGATAAAATAATTATTTTATCAATTTGTTAAAATACAGATAGTTATAAAAAATTATTCCACTTGTATAATTTATAGCATTTCCCGATTGGATGGACCACAGTTGTATTAAGCAAGAATCTGATATTTTTATAGATTTTAATTAATAATTAAGCATTCATAATTAAGAATTGCTATATTATAGTTATATTATTCCCATGAAGTTTGTCCTCAATTTGATTGGGAAATGGGAATATAAAACTCTTTGAAATCACTAGACTTCCATCCCCATGATGATATGCTCTCGTGGGATTGAAGAATAAACTTACCATTCGTTGCTTAAAAAAACTAGAAAAAGTTAAGAATAATCCTTTATGTCATCAAACGTTAATTTAAACATCAAATATACTCTATATTTTAAGGGACTATTTATATTAACAATAATTTAAATTTATTATATCCCTTGACATAAATTAATCGTAATTATAATTCAAGAATTAGTATTGTTTTTTCTAAATTAATGCCAAATAATATTATTAATTTAATATCTATTAGTGATAAACAGTTCAATAAATTTGCTTGTTAGGTGGAAAGTATGAAAAGTTTCCAAGAGTTGGTTAATAATTGTTTAAAAACGGTTAAAGAAGTTTTTCCATGGGATTTAGAAACAGATGTTAACAACTTATCGCCCGTATTGCTTGATATACGAGAACCTTATGAATTTGATGTATTACATATAAAAGGTTCTATGAATGTACCACGTGGTATTTTGGAATTAGCTTGTGATTATGGTTACGATGATACAATACCAGAATTAGTTAAGGCACGAGATAAAGAAGTTGTAGTGATCTGCCGTTCTGGCCATCGTAGTGTTTTAGCGGCTTATACCATGCAAATCATGGGTTATAAATCAGTTAAGTCATTAAAAACAGGAGTTAAAGGCTGGAATGACTATGAGTTGCCATTACAAAATGTTAACGGTCAAGAAATTGATAGCGATATGGCAGATAATATGCTAACACCTCATGTTAAACCAGAACAAAAATATTCAAAATTACTTTGAAAACTTTAAATAAAAAATCGGTAATTGGGTAAATAGGAATTTGCACATACAATAAAATTTCTATTTTAAGGTTTTTTTGGGAATGCTTAATTAAGGTCTGCTTGGTATTTTTTATAGCAAGAGACTTTAATAATAAGTGATTCCCAAATTGACTGAATAAGTTTTATATTCTTTCCTTAGCTATTATATTTATTCTACGTTTACGCAACTCTTCACTTATTTCCTTTCCTTGAAATCCTTCAGCTATAACGGTAGCAACTTCAATTTGGTTAGCAATTTTAAATAAATGATAAAATTCATTGACATATTTACCATGATATATCTCACAAGCTACCAAAAACTGTTCAAATCTCTGTGTCCGCCGGAAAGCATCCAAACTCTGTAATGTATCAGTTATTACTTGGGATGATAGCATAGTTATGTTTTGACAGGTTTTATGATAACGAGCCATCAATATTGCCAATTCACGATATTGGCTTGGTACTCGGCAACGTTTACACAATTTTTTTATTAGCTCAACATTTTTAATAATATCTTGATTTAAATTACAAACTAATACTGCAAATAATATTTGACTATCATCGGTTTTGCAACGTGCTTGTTGTAGACGTGACATTGAATCATGATTTTTAACGATATAACTTAGTTCTGGAAAAATACGAATTAATGCATAACAGGAATTCAAAGTTTCAAAAAAAATTTGAGGTTTTTTGGTAGTTAAAGCTCGTTCTGTTTCTTGCCAGACTCGTTCTGCAACTAGTGCATCAACTTCTCCATTACTAACCATATTTTTCATTAAAATTAATGTTTCTTCAGCAATATTAAAGTCAAATCTAGCAGCAAACCTAGCAATCCGTAAAATCCTAACTGGGTCTTCTGCAAAAGCAAGAGAAACATGGCGTAGAGTTTTATTTCGTAAATCTTTTATACCGTTAAATGGATCAAATAACTGACCTTGATCATCAACAGCCATTGCATTTATAGTTAAATCTCGTCGTCTCAAATCATCTTCTAATGTAACATCAGGAGCAGCATAAACACTAAAACCAGTGTAACCGGAACCAGTTTTCCGTTCAGTTCTTGCTAGTGCATATTCTTCATGAGTCTCAGGATGTAAAAAAACTGGAAAATCTTTTCCAACTTGAATATAACCTAATTTTATTAAATTCTGTGGAGTTGCTCCAACTACTACCCAATCCTTGTCTTTACTTGGACAACCAAGGAGCTTATCACGTACTGCACCACCAACTTGATATATTTTCATTTATTAAATTGATAATTTATAATTAGTAATTAATTTACTAGAATTTTAATTGACAAAAGTATTATATAGTTTTTTCAGATAAATAATTTCACTTAAAACCTACGAGGTTTCCAAAACCTCGCAGGTTTCGCACGAATGTATCTTAATGAATGTCTATAACGAATTTTCATAATGACAGAAAAAATAGTAACAAAAATTAAATCTATCCTTGAAAACAACAATGCTAAGTTAGCAGTATCAGAAAGCTTAACTTGTGGCTGTATTCAAAAAATTATTGGTCAAATATCAGGAGTATCTAGTTTTTTTGTTGGAGGCATAACAACTTACTCATTATCCACAAAATCCCAACTATTACAAATTGATATAAAACATGCTCAGTCTGTTAATTGTGTATCGGAGCTTGTTGCTAGACAAATGGCTGTTGGTACTTGTAAATTATTTGCAGTAAACGTTAGTATTGCAACCACTGGTTATGCTGAACCTACTATAGATGAAAAAGTTCCATTTGCATATATAGCTGTCAAAATAAATGATACGATTTTTTCAAAGAAAGTTATTGCTTTAAATATGGAGCGTATAGAAGCTCAAGAATATATTTCTACAATAGCTTTAACATATCTTTTAGAATGCTTAGGAACGTGCATGAAATAATATATTAGGACTTACGCATTGACAAAAGCTAAAAAATATTAATTTTTATAAATTATATAGTTATACCTTATTTATTGTTCCCAAACTCCTGTTTGGGAACACAATGCCGTTTAAGCTCTGCTTTGAATTGAGGTAAGATATATCATTGTTAACGACGAAGCGGAGCTTCTTGGCAGTGCGTTCCCAAACAAGAGTTTGGGAACGATATTTTGATATTTAAACGGTTTCATTAAATGTTTGTCTTGTCAATGCGTAAGTCCTATATATGTTTTATTATAGATTTTCGGAATACTAAGGTTCCCTTGTTTCGACTTGCAAGGAGACCTTGCAACTCCATTAATAAGCAGATTAAGCTATTTCATACACATTTCTTTAAAGTATATGGAGATAAATTATTATAATTAGCAATTTATTGTATTCTTAATCTTTCGCTGAAAAATAATTGCAATATATATTAAATTTATTATAATAGTTTAAATATATTATTTATATTTAGTATCAAGTCTATTTTAAAAAGTTAATTTTCTACAATAAAAGCAGCTTGTATTTGCACCTATAATAATATTTTGTAAATAAATTAACTTAATAAAAGAGGATGTTACCGTATGTTCATATACAGCTACATTCACACTTATAACTTGTAAGACATGAAGAGATTTTTTAATGACTGATAAACAACGTGGTATTCACAATCTTTATACTGAAAATCCAGAACAAGCTGATTTGATTGTATGGGGTCGTAAGATTGATCCAATAACTCGGCGTGGCTTTTTCAAAAAAAGTGGGTTAGCAACAATGGCAGCATTTTTAGGAGCTAATATTCCATTTGCTGATAAAATGCCCGGCGGTTTAATTCCAGCCGCACTTGCTGCAAGTGAAAATAAATTTGAGATTCAAGGCAAGACCGGTTTAACCATTTTAAATGATCGGCCAATAAATGCCGAAACTCCACCTCATTTACTAGATGACGATATCACCCCGGCTAAACATTTATTTGTTAGAAATAATGGACTGCCTCCCAAAGAAAGTGAAATTGATGTTAATACTTGGACTTTGGAAATTGGTGGTGAATCTTGTGAAAAAACAACAGTTTTTACTATACCAGAACTTAAAGAAAAATTTAAACATTACACATATCAACTTCAATTAGAATGTGGTGGTAATGGACGTGCTGCTTATGATCCACCAGCTCGTGGTAATCAATGGTCATTAGGTGCTGTTGGTTGTCCTAAATGGACTGGAGTTAGGCTTAAAGATGTATTAAATCATTGTGGTGTAAAGGAAGATGCAGTTTACATTGGTTACTATGGGGCCGATCAACATTTAAGCGGTGATTCCAAAAGACAACCAATTTCCAGAGGTGTCCCTATTGCCAAAGCGATGGAAGATGAAATGTTGATTGCATGGTCAATGAACGATGAAGAAATCCCTTTGCTAAATGGTTATCCATTACGCTTATTATGCAGTGGTTGGCCCGGTTCAACTTCTGGAAAATGGTTGAAAAAAATAGTAATAAGAAATAAGGTCCATGATGGAACTAAAATGACTGGAAAAGCCTATCGTATACCTTGTGAGTCAGTTGCACCGGGTAGTAAGGTTAAAGATGAAGATATGTGTATTATTGAATCTATGCCAGTTAAATCTCTTATTACTCACCCAAAAACTGGAGTCGAACATAAACTTTCTGATGGGGAATTTGCAATAAGAGGTCATGCTTGGGCCGGTGATTTAGCGGTAAAAAGATTATTAGTTTCTATTGATTTTGGTGCAACTTGGCGAGTTGCAAAGCTTAAAGACCCAGTTAATAGATTTGCATGGCAGCGTTGGAATGCAAAAGTTAAATTTCCAGAAATAGGGTATTATGAAGTTTGGGCAAAAGCAATGGATGAAAATGGAACATCACAACCAATGGTAGTACCTGGTTGGAATCCAAAAGGTTATTTAAATAATTCTTGTCATCGTATTGCTGTACAAGTTATTTAATGTTATTTACCTTTGTTGATTACTGGATGGTTTAAAGGTTTGTTTAAGTCCAGCATCAACTTAGGTGTTTGATTATATTCCATCTTTGTTAAGTCGAATAAGAGAATTTTGAAAAATAGATTGTCTCAAAAAAGTCAGGTTAAATTTTAAAATTCTCTCATTTTTATCTTTAATACAACAAAAGATTCACTTTTTTCTTCATAACCCAGAACAAAAATAATTCTTACCTTTCCTCTATTCCTCCTCCTCTTCTTCCTCATCAGAAAAATCGAATTCTAAATCCTCTAACGGTTCTTGTAGATAATGCCCTTGAGCAAAATCAACTTCTGATGACCACAATACAGTCAAGCTATTTGCATCTTCCACTGCTTCGGCAATAACTTGCTTATCTGAATCATGAGCTAGTTTAACAAAATTTTTAACTGCTTCTTGATTCTCAGCATCTTTTGATAAATCCTTGCTAAATACACTGTCAATTTTAATATAATTAACCGGTAAACGCTCCAAAGTAGCTTCTGAATTAAGCCCAGTACCAAAATGTTCTAATGCTGATTGACAATTTAAGGATTTCAATTGAGTTATAAAATTCTTAACTGCTGTTACTTGAGTAATAGTTATTGATTCGCTTATTTCAAAAACCAAACGTTCTCCAGGCAATTTGGAAGATTTAAGTAACTTTCTGATAAATAGTAATATACTATCATCTTTAATGGCTTGATCTGACAATTTAATAAACAAACGTGCTTTAGAGCTACTATCCTGTTCTGCCAAAGTTTTAACGGCTTCTTGTAATACCCATCGATCCAACTTGGTACTTAAGTTAGCATTTTCTGCATCAGTAAATAGCTTTCCAGTTGGAAACATATTACCTTCTTCATCTATAACACGTAAGAACACTTCATAAATTTCTTGAGGTTCTTCCTCATCACCATGCAAATTAACAATTGGTTGATAACGTAAAGACATGCGTTTATCTTCAATTGCACTTTCAATAATATTAGCAATATCAGAACTTTTCATTTCTTCTTGGTCGCCTTTGGCTGTTGCTTTATAAATTTCAAAGCCATTGCCGCCGTTTTCAATAACATTTTTACAAGCTGCATGAGCATCAGTCAATACATCTTGTGGTTTAGCAACTGAAGCAACTATTTGAGCAATACCAATACTACAAGTTGTTATATTTGATTGACCTTCCAATTCTGTTACAGTATCTGCAATTGCTTTACAGATTTTTTCTGCTGGTTCATTTCCAGCACATTTTTTACAGTCTTTATCTGCTATCAATAAAGTAAATACATATTCATCAAATCTAGCCAAAGATGCTGACTTACCTGCTAACTTTTTAATAACATTGGCAATATTTTTAATTATAGGATCACAACCAGATACACCAATAGTTTCTTTAGTTTTATCAAAGTCATCTAAGGAAATATAAAACAATCTACTACGAGTGTGATTTTCTATCGCTTTGGTTAGTGCATTATCCAATAGTTCTGAGAAAAATTGGCGGTTAAAGAGACCTGTCAATTGATCACGACGTGTCATCTGTAACAGTTGTTTTTCCATTTCTTTATTGCCTTGCGACTGTTCACGGACAGTTACTTGAAGACAACGTTCATTGTCATAAATTGCTTGACTAAATTCCATTGTCAATTTAAGTTTCTTGTTATTGGAACACAGTCCTTCTAAAGCAATTTGTCGTTCTTCAAGTCTTTCATCATTCATGAATTCTCGCATGAAATCTTTAAATTTAGACTGATCACCATCAGCAACTAAATCCATGATTGGCAATCCTTCCAAATCATCCATGTTTTTATAATTAAACATTTTTTGATAACTGGGATTGGCATAAATATGCATTCCATCATGGACATAACAAATTGCATCACGAGAGGTAGCCAATAACATTTTATTATTTTTTTGACTTTCTTTATACAATTGTTCAAGATGTTGAAGCTTACGACGTTCTGCTAGGTTACTTAGTTCAAATCCAACTACGCTTGGTAAACAACTACCACTATCGTTAGGGATAATACGTTTAACTCCAGCATTAAACAGCTCACTCATTACCTTACAATCAAAATTATCGCTGATAACGATCACTGGAATATCTTGTTTAGAAGATTTCACCATGTCACATACTTGGGATATGGTAAAATCTCCAACTTCCGGAACAGAAATAATTAAATCCCACTCGTGTTCGGATAATGCCTCTTGCAAATCTTCATCATCCTCCACATGTTTTGGGCGGATTGGATAACGTGCCTTACGCAAGCTATTTAAAATAACTTCAGCATCGTTGGCAGATTCTTCAATAACTATAAGTCGAATAATGTCACTCTGCATCATAAATATTTGCCTCCTTAATTAGGAATTATGGATTGTGAATTAACTGGTGTATTTGCTTTAAGTTAAATAACCTTTTATAAATTTATGTAGGACGTTGAAGAGCAAATTGCATTGGTTGCATCAAATTTGCTACATCATACAATATGATTGAGGTAATTTATAAACATATTATATTACAATAATTCGGACAGTTTCTAAATATTTCAGTTGATTTAAAAATTAATTTAATTGC
>JAUCGL010000245.1 GCA_030378105.1 Candidatus Halobeggiatoa sp. HSG11
AATTGATATTAAGGATAAAAGTTTATTAGGGCTTGAATTAGTAGATAATTTAGGCCAAACTACTTATATCACTTTTGAAAATATACAAAATAATCAAAAGCTTGATAAAGAATTATTTACATTTACTCCACCAGTAGGAGTGGATGTTATAACTGAAGAATAGTTATTTTATTTAGCCAAATAATGTGGAAAATTTTAAATATACATTTAGAACAGGCATAAATTTAACTTTTTAAATGAGTTTTTTTGTAGGGTGGGTAACGTTGCCCACCGTCTTTAAGAATTTCACCCAAGATAAATCTTGAATTTCAATTTTTTTACCAAGGTAATATATACATGGTTTCTATTCGTTTAACCCGAGGCGGTGCTAAAAAACGTCCTTTTTATCATATAATTGTAACTGATTCACGTAACCGACGTGATGGACGTTTTATTGAGCGTCTAGGTTTTTTCAATCCAATTGCCAAAGGTAAAGATGAACCTTTGCGTCTCGACTTGGAACGTGCTAAATATTGGATGGGAGTTGGAGCTAAACCATCCGATAGAGTAGCCAAATTAATTAAAAGCTATATCAAAAATCCACCACCTCCTCCGGTACTCAATAGTTACAAGCCTAAAAATAAAGTAGAAGCTGTATCTACAGAAGAAGCAACTCCTGTTACACCAGAAGAAGCTACTAAGCCAGAAGCGACTAAACCAGAAGTTGCTACACCAGAAACTGCTCCAACTCCAGCTTAATTATCCTATATGCCAGATTTAATAACAGTCGGGCGTATAAATGGTTTATATGGGGTTAAAGGTTGGCTGAAAATATTTTCATATACTGATCCTATAAGTAATATCCTTGATTATTCACCTTGGTTATTACAAGGTCAAACCTTAAAATTGCAAGACGGACGCTTGTATAATAAAGGAATTATTGCCAAATTTGATTCAATTGATGATCGTGATATTGCTGCTCAATTATTAGATTTAGATATCATGATAACTCGAGAACAACTGCCGGTTGAACCTGAAGATGAATATTACTGGACTGATTTGGAAGGTTTAACTGTTATTAATCAGGAAGGAATTAATTTGGGACAGATTGATCATATGTTGGAAACTGGAGCTAATGATGTAGCTGTCGTGAAAGGTGAACGCCAACGCATGATTCCATTTGTGTTAAAACATGTTATAACAAAAGTTGATTTAACCAAGCGTATATTGCTTGTTGACTGGGACGCAGATTTTTAACATGCACATTGGAATTATCTCTATATTTCCAGAAATGTTTTCTGCATTAACTTGTGGTGGAATAACAGCTAGAGCATTGAAAAAGGAGTTATTCAAATTATCTATCTGGAATCCAAGAGATTTTACTGATGATAAAAATCGACGAGTTGATGACCGACCTTATGGCGGTGGCCCGGGTATGGTGTTGCAAGTGCAGCCATTGCGAAATGCTATTAGTTCTGCGGTGACTAAGATTGGAACTGGAACTAAAGTTATTTATTTATCTCCTCAAGGACGGCGTTTGGATCAAGCAGGAGTGCAAACTTTATTAAACTATCAAAATATGATTTTGGTGGCTGGTCGTTATGAAGGTATTGATGAACGGGTGATAGAGCAAGATGTTGATGAATTATGGTCAATAGGCGATTATGTCTTAAGTGGTGGCGAACTGGCAGCGATGGTTATTATTGATGCTTTAGTTAGGCAGTTACCGGGAGCGTTAGGTCATGAGGAATCGGCTAAAGAGGATTCATTTTATTCTGGCTTGTTGGATTATCCGCATTATACTCGTCCAGAAGAGATTGATGGTCAGAAAGTTCCAGCCGTTTTGTTATCTGGTAATCATGCAGAAATTGATAATTGGCGGCAAAAACAGGCATTAGAAAAAACTCGGCTGCGGCATCCAGAATTGTTGGATTAGCATTTATTTAACTATAAGCTTTTCAAAAAGACCTGCCAGGTTTTGAAAACCTGGCAGGTCTATAAATTTAAACTATAGGCTGGGCAGAATAACCCAGCTTTTTTCAATTTTATAAGGTTTTAATCTTTAAATTAGGAGGCAACGAATGACAAATATCATCGCTCAATTAGAACAGGAACAGATGACTAAAGAATTCCCGGCTTTTAGATCGGGTGACACAATAACGGTACAAGTTAAAGTTAAAGAAGGTACTCGTGAACGTTTGCAGGCATTTGAAGGTCTGGTTATTGCAAAACGTAATCGTGGATTAAATTCAGCTTTTACAGTGCGAAAAATTTCTCATGGTGAAGGAGTGGAAAGAGTATTTCAAACCTACAGTCCAATGATTGACTCCATCAAAGTTAAGCGGCATGGAGATGTACGGCGAGCTAAATTATATTATATGCGAGATCGGCGTGGTAAAGCAGCTCGTATTAAAGAAAAAATTATTGCTAAAAAAGCTCATTAATTTGGGAGTTAAAAATGCCATCCTTCGACATCGTTTCGGAAGTTAATTTGCATGAACTATCTAATACTATCGATCAAACTAATCGTGAAATAAAGAACCGCTTTGATTTCAAAGGCTCTGATGCTCACGTTGAATATAGTCAAGATACTTTAGCCTTAACTTTACACGCTGAAAATGAGTTTCAGTTAAAGCAAATGACTGATGTTTTAAATAAAAAAGCAGCTAAACGTAGTATTGATATTGCTGCATTTGCTGTTGGGGAGCCAGAAGTTCAGAATCGTCAAGCTCGATTACCGATAACTGTTAAACAAGGTATAGATAAAGACAATGCTAAAAATATTGTTAAGATGATAAAGGCTACTAAGTTTAAGGTACAGGCTTCAATTCAATCTGAACAAGTGCGAGTTACTGGTAAAAAACGTGATGATTTACAACAAATAATGACTTTATTGCGTGAGAAGGATATGGATTTACCTCTACAATTTAATAATTTTCGAGATTGATATTAAGGATAAAATTATGCGTATTTATTTTTTTATGATGTTGTTGGCAATTAGTTCATTTGCATTGGCAGAAGTTGATAAAGCAACTGATACTCAAGCTGATAAAATTCCAACTGCTGTTACGGATGCTTTAAAAAAATTTGCTAAAGTTGATATAGATAAGATAAAGTTAAGTTCAACTCCAATAAAAGGTGTATATGAAGCTCTGATTGGTTCAGAAGTTATATACCTTAGTGGTGATGGTAAATATTTGATTATGGGTGAAATTCGTGATTTAGCAACTGGTAAAAATATTACTGATAACAAGCTTTCTAAGTTACGTCGTGATGGCCTTAAAACAGTTAATGTACGGGATATGGTAGTTTTTGCTCCAGAAAATGAAGTTAAGCATGTAGTTAGTATCTTTACTGATGTTGATTGTCCTTATTGTTCTAAGATTCATAATGAGGTTCCGGCTTTAAATAAAGCTGGTATTGAGGTGCGTTATTTAGCTTTCCCACGAGCTGGAGTTGGTTCTGGTACTTATAATGAAATGGTTTCGGTGTGGTGTGCTAAGGACAAACAGAAAGCTATGACTGATGCTAAAGCTGGGCAAGAAATTGATAAAGCTGAATGTAATAATCCAGTTGCTGACCAGTACAAATTAGGTCAAAGGATTGGTATAAGTGGTACGCCAGCTATAGTTTTATCTGATGGTGAGTTGGTACCGGGTTATTTACCTGCTGCAAGATTGATTAACTATCTTGATCAAAAATTTAAAGTGGGAAGTACGCCGTTTAAAGCTAAGTAGTTTAATTTATAGTGTAATCCGATCTCAACATGTGATGTCGGATTACGTTTTACTTTAAAGTAGCTTAACTTATTTGGTAGTCCTCCAGAAAGTAGTGATATATTACAATTAACTAATAGAATCATTATAATGATGAGTAAAAAACCAAATAGCTCCAATATGATTTGACAGCTTTTGGGAAAAGGAAAGAGTTTTTCGGTAGTCCCTACAAACCGATGTAGGTATGTTATCATAGTATTTTATATCAAGATAAACACTTAATAAAGGTATTGGAATATATGTGCGAAAAAATTAATACAGAAATAATAATTTTATGTCCAGATA
>JAUCGL010000273.1 GCA_030378105.1 Candidatus Halobeggiatoa sp. HSG11
GTTGACATTATTATCTATTTTGTTATTTCATGCCGTGATTTGACAAAAATACAAATTTTCTATTCAAAACAATTTTAAAATTATTAGCTAATATAATGGACATAACCATTTAAACAGTTGATATATCTTTGAGTTAAAAAATTATACAATTCAAAGAAAATTAAAATAACAGACTGATTTTATAGCATTTATAGTTGGAACTAAAATTGCTGTTATTATTGATTTAAAACATGTTTGAAGCATTTAATTTGGCATCCTTCATATTAACGCAAAAGTAGTGAACAGTTATTTCGGGAATGGAGTGAAACGAATTTCCCGAAACCAAATATCTAGCAATCATTTCGGGAAATCCACTTTATTCCATTCCCGAAACAACTGTCAATCGCTTTTGAAGGATGCCTTTAATTTTATCCTATTTTTCAAATCTTCTAAAAACTATTAATAATGGCTACCGAAACATTCTATCAATCTATCATTTCATCTATGCAAGAAGGAGTTATACTCCAGTATACCAATGGAAAAATTGGAATTTGCAATACTAGTGCCAAACAAATCTTAAAATTGACGGATAAACCTTGTAACTTTAATAAACAAAAAATAATTTGTGAAGATGGTAATTTAATTACCAAAGAAAATTCACCTATCCAAATAAGTTTACGTACAGGCAAACCATATTTTGATAAAGTGTTAGGAATCTATAGAACAGATAATTCTCTTGTTTGGATATCAATTAATACCAAGCCATTATTAAGAGATGAAAAAATCTATGCAGTATTGATTACCTTCACTGATATAAATGAACGTAAAAAAACTGAAAAAACTCTTAAAGATAATGAGCATCGTTATAGAGCAATTATTCAAGACCAAACTGAACTGATTTGTCGTTACTTACCCGATGGTTTACTTAGCTTTGTTAATAATGCCTATTGTCGTTATTTCGGTAAAACTGAAGCCGAACTTATTGGTCATCACCTAACTCCTTTTAGCTTCGATGATTTGCAAGATGTTTTAATACAAATCATGGAAGAACTAACTCAAGAAAATCCAGTCACAGAAACTGAAAATTCAACTATCTCTCCATCTGGTGAAGAACGTTGGCAACATTGGATAGTTAGAGCAATGTTTAATAAAAAAGGAGATTTATTTGAATATCAAGCGGTTGGTAGAGACATAACCGAACGTCGCCATACTGAAAAAGAATTACGGCGAGCTAAAGAAGATGCCGAAGCTGCGACTAGAGCAAAGAGTGAATTTTTAGCAAATATGAGCCATGAAATTCGTACTCCTATGAATGGAGTTGTTGGCATGGCCGAATTATTATTAAATACCGAATTATCTTCTAAACAATACGAATACGCTCAAACCATTCTTAAATCCACCGATGCTTTACAAACTTTAATTAACGATATACTGGATTTTTCTAAAATTGAAGCTGGTAAATTATCTTTAGAATCTGACGTTTTTGATTTAGAAGCAGCGATATTAGAAATTGCTCGTCTATTAGCCATGACTGCCGAATCAAAAGGTTTTGAACTAATCGTGCGTTATGCTCCAGATGCACCTCATTTTTTTATGGGAGATGCTGGTAGAATTCGACAAATTCTAACTAATTTAGTTGGCAATGCAATTAAATTTACTCATGAAGGTCATGTATTAATCAATGCAGAATGCCAAATTCAAACTTTAGATTCTGTTTGTATGAGCATTCAAATTGAAGACACTGGTATTGGTATTCCAGCCGATAAAATAAATAATATTTTTCATGAATTTACCCAAGCTGATGCCTCAACTACTCGTCAATTTGGTGGGACTGGTTTGGGACTAGCTATCAGTAAACAGTTGGTCAAAATGATGGGTGGGGAAATTGGGGTTGTTAGTGAGTTAGATAAAGGCTCAATTTTCACATTTACTATAGAACTGCCAATCGCCGAAAACCAACAAGAAACAATATCCAAATATGCTCAAATAGGTAATTTAGAAAAATATAAATCTTTGGAAAATACTAACATTTTAATTGTTGATGATAATGTCGTGAATCAAAGGATTTTGCAAGAACAGTTGGAAAATTTACAAATTTGCACAAAAACAGTTGCTAATGCTGAAGATGCTTTGAAAGCCTTGCATAGTGATTCTTATTGGTTGGCAATAATTGATTATTTTATGCCAATTATGGATGGAGAACAGTTAGGTAAGCTAATAAAAAAAGACCCTGCTATTAATGACACAATATTGATCATGTTATCTTCTGCTGGTTATCAACAAGAAATTTCTCGCTTAAAAACAACTGGTTTTGCAGGGCATTTAATTAAACCTTTATCACAAAATCAGCTCCAACAAGCCTTATTAACTCTTAGATTTTCTTTTGAACAAAATGAGTTGCCTGAATTTATAACTATGGAAAAGGTGAATAACCTTAAATTTAAATATAAAGCATACTCTGATATTTCTGCTCTGTTAGTTGAAGATAATGATGTTAATCGTTTGGTAGCAAAGTCTATGTTAGAACAAATTGGTTGCGAAGTAACTCAAGCTATTGATGGAATTCAAGCCTTACAAATACTAGAACAAAAAACTTTTAACATAATTTTTATGGACATTAATATGCCCGGTATGGATGGTTTTGAAACAACTAAAAAAATACGGGAAATGAAACAAAAAAATATTATTGTTGCTATGACGGCTAATGCTATGCAAGGTGATGCTGAAAAATGTTTGGCTAATGGTATGGATAACTATATATCTAAACCGATTGATTTAGAAAGAATATTTAATGTAATAAAGCAATATTATCCAGAGCATCAGACTTCCAAAAACCTTAAATTACAAGATACCTCCGAATTACGTAACCATTCTGATTTGCAAGTAAAAAAGATTTTATTGGTAGAAGATAATCCGATTAACCGTTTTGTTACAATTAATATTTTAGAAAAAATTGGTTGCCATGTTGAAATTGCTGAAAATGGTGAAAAGGCAATACAAATTTGTAAAAATAAAAAATATGATTTAATTTTGATGGACATTTCAATGCCGGTGATGGATGGTATTGAAGCAACTAATTTTATTCGTCAGCAAGACAAAAATACTCCTATTGTTGCTACTACGACTAGCTGTCAACCGGATGATATTAAAAATTATCTATCTGTTGGAATGAACAGTTGTTTACCCAAACCAGTTAATATAGAAAATTTAACTCTAGTTGTTAAAAAATACACTTCTTCTCAAACCATTCAAACAGATACAATAAATATCCAGTCATATAATGAAACCGAAGTTAATAATTTACCAATTTTTGATCCAATCCAAGCCAAACGTATCGCAATAGGCAATATTAATATTTTACGCAAAATTATTGATAAATTTACTCAAGACACTCCAAATCAACTCCAAAAATTACAGGTGGCACTGCAATCAAACAATCAAAAAGATGTTGAACGTGTAGCTCATTCTTTGAAAGGTAGCGCTCGTAGTGTTGGAGCTTCTCGTTTAGGTGAGGTAGCTTTTGATGCTGAAACTTTTGCTAAACAAGGAAAATTAGAACAGATAGAACAACAATTATTTTTTGGTTTACAAAAAGAATTTGAGCAATTGAAAAATATTTGGAAACAAACTGATTGGGATAATTTATTGTGAAAATGGATTTAATTAGTAAATCACTTAATTGGAAATTTTAACTGGCCGTTCCTACATAAAATATTGATTTGCAGGGGCTATCAGTTGTTTATTATAGCAATTATTAATTATGAATGGTTAATTATTAATTAAATTCTAGGACTTACGCATTGATAAAAGCTAAAAAATATTAATTTTTTGTAAATTATATAGTTATAACTTAATTATTGTTCCCAAACTCCTGTTTGGGAACACAATGTCGTTAAAGCTCTGCTTTGAATTGAGGTAAGATATGTAGATACACAAAAGTATTTTAACAAAAAATATGATATACTATAATCAGATAAAATTTCAAACCATCCACTACAAGAGAACATAAAAACATGTTATTTGTCAATCCATTAACAGACTCAGAAA
>JAUCGL010000274.1 GCA_030378105.1 Candidatus Halobeggiatoa sp. HSG11
AGGGTGGATAGAATGAAATGAAATCCACCATTTTGAAGGTTCGGTGGGTTTCCACTTCGTTACTACCCACCCTACATAATATATTTTCATTTCAAATACTTAAATACTTGTGTATAACGATGAGACGGCTTCGTTGGGAATGCCTTCTGCAATGCTCTGCGTTGCGGGACGCAAAGCATCCCTGAATGAATTCTTAATCAAGAAGTTGGAAATTAGAAAAATGCTGCAACAATATATTACGTAAAGATAATTCTATTACAACCTCCCATACCCCCCACCACCCGGAGTTTCAATTACAAATCTATCCCCAGTTTCCATTGCAACCATTGCAGTTCCTGTTAAAATTTCTTGCTGGCCATTTCTTATAATCCAATTATTGCCAACTTGCCCATCTTCACCACCAGCCATGCCATAAGGTGCTATCTTACGATGCCCTGATAATATAGAAGCTGTCATAGGCTCTTGAAATAAAATTTGCCGTATAACTCCATCACCACCTTTATATTTACCAGTTCCACCACTATTTTGCCGTATTTTAAATTTCTCTAGCAACACCGGGTAACGCCATTCTAATACTTCTGGATCAGTCAGACGAGAATTAGTCATATGAGTTTGTACAGCAGCCGCACCATCAAAGCCATTTCCAGCCCCAGAACCACCACAAATAGTTTCATAATATTGATGTTTCTCATTGCCAAAAGTGAAGTTATTCATTGTGCCTTGCGAGGCGGCCATTATATTTAAAGCACCGTATAAAACATCAGTAATACATTGAGAAGTCTCAACATTACCCGCTACCACAGCAGCCGGATAAATTGGATTAAGCATACAGCCTTTTGGAATGATTATTTGTAACGGTTTTAAACAGCCAGCATTCATGGGAATCTTTTCCGCTACCAAAGTCCGAAATACATACAATACCACTGCTTTACATACCGAAACCGGAGCATTAAAATTGTTATCCTGTTGTGGAGAAGTGCCGGTAAAATCCAGCGTTGCTTGTGATTCAGTTATGGTTATTTTGACCTTAATAGTTGCACCGTTATCCATAGCATAGCTAAATTCACCAGAAGTTAACCGTTGTAATAATTTTTGCACCGCTTGCTCGGCATTGTCCTGTACATGTTGCATATACGCTTGCACAACTTCCAAACTGAAATGTTGCACCATTTTGTGTAGTTCCATAACACCAGTATTATTGGCAGCTATTTGAGCTCGTAAATCCGCTAAATTTTGCTCAATATTACGAGCTGGATGGTCTCCACTAGTCAACAATTCCCGGATTTTTGCTTCTCGCAATTGGTCTTGACTAACCAGTTTGAATACATTTATCACTATACCTTCTTCCAATAAAGTATGGCTATCAGGAGGCATTGAGCCGGGAGTTATTCCACCAATATCAGCATGATGGCCACGTGATGCAACATAAAATAATAGCTTATGTTGATAAAAAATCGGAGTAACAACCGTTATATCTGGTAAATGTGTACCGCCATGATAGGGATTATTCAACATAAATACATCGCCTTCTTGTATGGCAGATTCTTGAATAACTACTTGCACACTATCACTCATGGAACCCAAATGGATAGGAATATGGGGAGCATTAGCTATTAATTGACCTTTTATATCAAACACGGCACAGGAAAAATCAAGGCGTTCTTTAATATTAACTGAGTAAGCAGTATTTTCTAAAGTAGCACCCATTTGTTCTGCTATCGACATGAAAAGATTGTTAAAAATCTCTAACATAACCGGGTCAACTTGTGTATCATATTTTGTTGTTACTTCAACAGTTCTTCGTAGCAAAATATCGTAACGTGGAGTTATTTCTGCTTGCCAATTTGGTTCGATAATTATAGTGCCGGTTGTTTCAATAATGATGGCTGGGCCGTTAATTTGTGTTCCAATTGGTAAATCATCTCGCAAATAAACCGGACAGATATTAGCTTGACCAGCATTAACTATTGTCACTTTATCCACTGGTTTAGCTATTTGATTGGCAATAGTTTTTTTTGGTAAATTTGTCACTGTTTTACCGATAACTTCAACCGCAACTGCTTCTACAACTAATTTATTTTCGGCTCGTACAAAACCAAATTGCTGTTGGTGAGCTTGCTTAAAAGCTGATTGCATGTCATCAGAAAAATCTATTAATAACGTGCTGTCTGTACCAGCATAACGCAAATGAACTTTATGATATGCAACTTGTTTAGTTATATTCTGTTGCTGTAATTCTTGCCGACCTTTCTGTTCTAAACCTTGTAAAATTGCTTTTAATTCAGGAATAAGTTGAGAATTAAGTTCAGCAGTGACAGCTTGCTCGTGCATGACCCGAATATCCGCTAACCCCATTCCTAATGCCGATAACACTCCAGCTTGTGGATGAATTAAGATGGTTTTCATGCCCAAAGCTTCCGCTACCAAAGCAGCATGTTGACCAGCAGCAGCTCCAAAACAACATAATGTATATTCTGTTACATCATAACCACGTTGTACTGAGATTTTTTTGATAGCATTCGCCATGTTATCAATCGCAATTTTAAGAAAACCTTCCGCAACTTGAACTGGAGTGTGTGATTTACCAGTTGCTTGACTGATTTTCTTAGCTAGAATTGTGAATTTCTGTGTAACTATCTCGGTATCTATAGCTTCATTAGCTGATTTTCCAAAAACTTGCGGAAAGAATTGACTTGGTAATTTACCCAACATCACATTACAATCTGTTATGGTCAAAGGGCCATTCTGTCGATAGCAAGCTGGTCCCGGATAAGCTCCGGCCGAGTCTGGCCCAACTTGTAATCGCATTCCATCAAAATGTACGATAGAACCACCACCAGCTGCAACAGTGTGAATTCGCATAATGGGAGTTCGCATTCGCACCCCAGCGACTTGGGTTTCAAACTCTCGTTCATATTCACCTGCATAATGTGACACATCAGTTGAAGTGCCGCCCATATCAAAGTTAATAATTTTATGAAAGCCAGCTTTGGCACTGATTGTAACTGCTCCCACATAACCACCAGCTGGGCCGGATAAAATCGCATCTTTCCCTTGAAACATTTGGGCATCAGTTAAACCACCGTTTGATTGCATGAACATTAGCTTGACATTATCCACCGCTTGAGCAACATTGTTTACATAGCGGCGTAAAATAGGGGATAAATAAGCGTCAACTACGGTAGTATCGCCACGACTAATCAGTTTAATTAATGGGCTGACTTGATGAGAAACAGAAATCTGTTTAAAACCTAATTCTTGGGCTAAATTGGCAACTTGTATTTCGTGTTTTGGGTAGCGATAGCCGTGCATTAACACGATTGCAATTGTTTCTATACCTTGCTGCAATATAGTTTGTAAATCAGAGTGAACTGTAGCTAGTTCAACTGATTTTAATTCTTCCCCTTCGGCGGTATAACGCTCATCAACTTCAATAACTTGTTGGTATAATAAACTTGGTAATACAATGTTGAGAGCAAATATGTCCGGCCGATTTTGATACCCAATGCGTAACGCATCGCCAAAACCTTTGGTTATTAATAGGGCAGTTGGTTCACCTTTGCGTTCTAATAGAGCGTTGGTAGCCACTGTAGTTCCCATTTTGATGCTGGAAATTTGCTGGGTGGGTAAAGGTTCGTCAGCAGCTAATCCCAATAAATCACGGATGCCTTGAATAGCGGCATCTTGGTATTGAGTTGGGTTTTCGGACAGTAGTTTGTAACTAAGTAATTGACCGTTTGGTTGTTGAGCTACAATGTCGGTGAACGTGCCACCTCGGTCGATCCAGAATTGCCATTTCATAGTTGAGAGTTTATGGTTATAGGACTTACACATTGATAAATAGGATAAAGTATAATTTTTATAAATCATATACTTATGAAATATTAATTAATTATTATTCCCACGAAAGTGGGTATCTAGAATCTTAAGTATTTTTATTCATAAAATTATTGTTTTGTCAATGCTTAAGCCATAAAATGTTTGATTGTTTATAACTGTTAATGGATATTGTATTTCCTTTTA
>JAUCGL010000275.1 GCA_030378105.1 Candidatus Halobeggiatoa sp. HSG11
TTTGTTTCGTGGGAATATGTTTGCATCGCTTGGGTTTCTTGTCAGATGTTTCCAATATTATATCATTTTTACTATTTTTTCACTTGCTATATCATGATTAAATGGGAATGTTATTTTTGTTTCATTCTTAAGTTAAGAAAATAACGATTATTAATAAATACGTTATAATGTTGACTATTTAGCATAGCAAAATGACGTAGCTCAATAATTAATTAAAAATATTGGAGTATTTTTTAAGGTGCAATTTTTGCTTAACAGATGATTTGATATGTATGGCATTTATAATAAATATAAATTCCTTAACTTAATGGCAGTGACTTCGTTCCACCCACCCTACGAAAAAACATTTAAAATAAAATACTTGTGTATAACGATGAGAACAGGAGTTTGGAAACCGTGATGAAAATCAATACTGAATAACAAAAATTGATAGTTCTACAATATGTAATGTTAAACCTACTAGGTTTTTGAAGCTATCACTACTTTCTATAGGGCTACCAGTTTTTCTTCATAGTTCAAGCTCAGTACTGAAAATCCTGATTCTGACAATTTTAAAAGGAAAATAAAATGAAATATTTAACAATAATACCTTTATTAATAACAACGTTATCTACCAATGCTGAAATAATAACTGACGGAACTCTCGGCCAAAATATTGATCTATCTGGTCCCGATTTCCAAATAACTCCAGATTTGGGCCAACAACATGGTGGCAATCTCTTCCATAGTTTCCAAGATTTTAATTTGAATAGTTTGGAATCCGCAACTTTTTCTGGGCCAAATTCGGTACAAAATATCTTAAGTCGTGTAACTGGTGGAAATCCTTCTAATATTGATGGTTTGATTCGCTCGACAATTCCCAATGCTGATATGTATTTCCTCAATCCATATGGAATTATGTTTGGGCCAAATGCTAAGTTGGATGTGCAAGGAAGCTTTCATGCCAGTACTGCGGATTATTTGCGATTGGGAGAAAATGGACGATTTGATGCACGTTATCCGAGTGATAGTTTGTTGACTGTTGCACCGGTGGAGGCGTTTGGTTTTTTGGATAGCTCAATTGCACCTATTTCAGTTCAAGGGCATGGTGAAGTGACTCAAGATTTGGCATTAACTCAATCGACTGGTTTAAGTGTGCCAGAGGGTAAAGCGTTATCTTTAATTGGTGGCAAGATAGATATCCGGATGGGTAGTTATTTCAAAATGATGACGGTTGATGATGAGGGTAATGAATCACCTGAAATAACTCGTTTACCGATTCTTGCGGCTCCATCTGGGCGGATTAATCTGGCTAGTGTGGCATCCAGAGGTGAAGTTTGGTTTGGGGGAGGTTTTGTGGATGTGTCTTCTTTTAGTAGTTTGGCTGATATACATGTCACTGAAAGGTCGCCGATAGCAACGAGTGGTGAGGGTGGTGGTAGTATTTTTATTCGTGGTGGGCAGTTTGTTGCTGATAATAGTGCGATTGAGGCTAAAACTTTGGGGAGTAAGGATGGTGGGGTGATTGATATTGGGGCTAATACTGTTTTATTAGATAATGGTGCAACGCTCAATGGTAATACTGAAGGTACTGGTAAAGGTTCAAGTATTAATGTAAATGCTACAGAGTCTATCACTGTCGTTGGTGAAAATAATGATGCTCAAATGAGTAGCATTTTTGCTCGTTCTGGTCTTCCTGACGAATTGACTGACAATAATTTAGGTGATGCTGGTCAAGTTGTTCTTGAAGCAAAAAATATCTTGTTTAAAGATGGGGGTAGAATTTCCGTTAGTACCTATGGTGGTGGCAAGGGAGGTGATATAACGGTTAAAGCTTCTGAATCGGTGTCTGTCGTCGGTGAATATAGTAAAGGGAATCCCTCATATTTTGGAGTGGCAACTCTCAATGCTGCTGATGCAGGCAGTCTTTTGATTGAAGCCCAAAACATTTCATTTACTGACGGTGCTTATATTTCTTCAAGCACAAAAGGAAAAGGCAAGGGTGGTAGTGTAACGCTCAAAGCCTCTGGTACAGTTACATTTGAAGGGGAAGATAGCAATGGAATTGGCAGTGATGTTTATATGATAACCACCTACGAAGGTGATGGTGCCGGCGATGGCGGAATTCTATTAATTGAAGCTAATAACATTTCATTTACTGACGGTGCTTATATTTCTTCAGGCACAAAAGGAAAAGGCAAGGGTGGTAGTGTAACGCTCAAAGCCTCTGGTACAGTTACATTTGAAGGGGAAGATAGCAATGGAATTGGCAGTGATGTTTATATGATAACCACCTACGAAGGTGATGGGGTGCCGGCGATGGCGGAATTCTATTAATTGAAGCTAATAACATTTCATTTACTGACGGTGTTTCTATTAATTGAAGCTAATAACATTTCATTTACTGACGGTGTTTTTATTAATTCAACTACATACGGTAAAGGCAAGGGTGGGACTGTGACACTTCACGCCAATAACCAATTAAAATTAACGGGTGTAGCTAAAGATGGTGATGGTAGCCGAATTTACGCTTCTGCTGGTACTAATAGTACAGGTGGAAACGCCGGTGACATTTTTGTTAAAGCACAAGACGTTTTACTCACTGATGGGGGGAGTCTTGTTTCTTCTTCTTTTGGTCCCGGCAAAGCTGGCAATATAAGCGTTCATGCCACTGGCACCGTTACTGTTGCTGGTGCAAATCAAAAAGGTTGGTCAAGTGCTATCAGTTCTAGTTCTAATCCCAAAACAGAAGGTATTATTGGTGGTGAAGGAGACAACATCACTGTTGAAGCCGATCAGCTCATCATTAAAGCTGGGGGGCATATTGCTGCTAGTTCAATAGCACCCAAAGGTATGCAAAGCAGCAAAGGTGGTAATATAACTATTCGTGTCCAAGGTGCGGTTGAGCTATCTGGGGTGAATCCTTATGGTGAAAATGAAGATGGATTTGGATCAGGTATTTATGCACGTAGCATTGGCGTTGGAGATAACGCCGGTGATGCGGGAAAGATTATGCTGCAAGCTGGTTCTTTAATTATCAGGGATGGTGCTGTGATTATAAGTAGCACTAACAACAATGCCCAAGGTGGCAATATTGACATTGATGTGCGTGGTGCAGTTACAATAACTGGTGATGCTTCAAATATTCCGTTAAGAGAGCCAGCAGAATCTCAATTGTCATATTTGCAAGAATTTTCCCCAAACAATTATAACCAATCAACCAGTGGTATTTATGCCAATTCAGATGGTAAAACTGACCAAGCCGGGCAAGGTGGCAACATAAGCCTCTCTGCTGAAAATCTGACTTTAACTAACAAAGGTAAAATCTCAACCTCCAGTGCCGGCGGTGGCAAGGCAGGAAAAATCATTATTGAAGTCACCCAACTGCAACTGGACTCAAGTGCTTCTATTGCCTCAGAAAGTCATTTATCCAATGTGTATGACTTTGCCAATCTTGCCGAACGAGATAGCCAGATTTTGATAGCTGGTGATATAGTTAAAGTTACAGATATTGGCAATGGCAAATCCGGACGTTATTTCAATATAGAAGAAAACCTGATAAGAACTACGCCCATTGATACGGTTGCTGACATGGAGGCATTAAATGAACTAACCAATCAATACAACATTATTAGTGGTGATATTATTGAGGTCAAAGATACCGGCAACGGTGAATCTGCTCGTTTAATTTATTCCTATAACGATTATTATGACTTGGCAGAATGGGTTAAATTTGACGATAAAGTGACTGTCACTTTGGAAAATATGACGGAATTGAATAAAATACAGCGTTGGTATGTAGATACACAAAAGTATTTTAACATTTATAAGGTGTACTCAATAATGTATTCATCACCAATATTTTTTAAAATATTAAATAATTCATTTTGGAGGGACTCAAAAGAAGTGTATGCAGAAAA
>JAUCGL010000276.1 GCA_030378105.1 Candidatus Halobeggiatoa sp. HSG11
TTGAAGATAGAAAATTTGATAAAGTTGTTAATAATGGATCAAGGATTTTCATTTTTTATTTATGTCTGTTTTAGGTTGTTAATTAAACCTATTATGCTCTTTTTTTATACTTTTGTCAGGCTGTCAGCTCTTCTTCCTCTTCTTCCTCTGAAGCCTCTTCAACAGTAAAATCACAAACATCAGACCAACCCCCCCCCTTACCATCAATTTCACCTACGGTCTTAGTTCCGGCTCGTGCTTGCCAATAATAAGTACCTAACTCAAATGAAAATCCACTATAACTAGGGTTACTGGTTACAGATGTCCAACAATCCACTCCTTCGTTATCTCCACAATGAGATTGGGAACCATCTGTATTATTTTCCAAAAAGGATGAAAATCCGGCATCTTTACTTACACGAATTCTATAAGTATCAGCAGCATTATCATCTTTACCTGAGTAATCCCACACAAATTCTGGGTTAATCACAGTTATTGTGTCACCACACGGACTAACACCACTTGGAGCCGGCAACATATCGGTCGCCATTAGTATTGACATCATCAAAGACAATATCAAACCTACCATATACTTATAATAATTCATTTTTTTCTCCAAAATATATTCAATTATTTTCATTTATACTCCTAACATTTAATATTATCAAATCTAATTAAAATAAAAATTATTAGCATTATAATTCATCAAATTTGCACATTATCAGGATCAAATTTTGCCTTATTTAAGATAATTTTTCTATTAACGTAGTATATATTTTCCCAAACTTCTATTTTATCTTCCTAAAAGCAAATCTTGTTTATCCTTTGAATGCCCTTAGTTATTATTAAGTATTTTATAACTTATATAACAATGCTTAAATAGTTAATTCTCAATTAAAATATATTTTCATTAAGCATTAAAGAAAGGAAATCAAAACATGCCAATCAATGTGGCAGCACCAAAAGAACAAATGCAAGAAGAGCAGCGTGTGGCTTTAACACCAGACATTGCCAAGCGTTTGGAAAAACTTGGTGCCACCGTTATCATAGAAAAAAATATGGGTGAAGGAGCATATTTACCCGATGCTGATTTTAATCAAGTCCTTGAAAATTCAAAAGAACTCTATCAAAAAGCTAATGTAGTGCTTAAAGTACAAGCCCCAACATTGGAAGAAATAGAGCAAATGCAGGAAGGTACAGTTCTAATTGGATTGTTAAGTCCATATCAAAATCCAGAACGAATTGCTAAATTACGAGATAAAAAAATCACCAGTTTGGCGATGGAACTAGTGCCTCGTATTTCTCGAGCTCAATCAATGGATGTATTATCTTCACAGGCTGCTATCGCTGGTTATAAAGCTGTAGTTCGAGCTGCTGATTTAGCTAATATATTCTTTCCCATGCTAACTACCGCAGCCGGTACAATCCGTCCGGCCAAAGTATTGGTAATTGGAGCAGGAGTGGCTGGTTTACAAGCTATAGCAACTGCTAGACGCTTAGGAGCAATGGTGGAAGGTTATGATGTACGAGCTGCTACTAAAGAACAAGTGGAATCATTGGGAGCCAAGTTTGTTGATATTGAAATTAAGGCTGAAGGCTCTGGTGGTTATGCAAGGGAATTGACTGCTGAGGAAAGACAGCAACAACAGGATATTTTGGCTAAACATATAGCTGCTGCTAATGTGGTTATAACAACTGCGGCAATTCCGGGTCGTCCTTCGCCAAAGATTATCACTACCGCAATGGTAGAAAATATGAAGGCTGGGTCGATAATTATTGATTTAGCTGCGGAAGGTGGTGGTAATTGTGAATTGACTAAATCTAATGAAACTGTTGAGTTTAATGGGGTTAAGATTCATGCTCCAATTGGTTTACCAAGTGAAACTTCAGTTCATGCAAGTGAAATGTATGCCAAGAATTTATTTAACTTACTATCTTTGATGGTTAAAGATGGTGAATTAGAGATAGATTGGGAAGATGAAATAATAGTCGGCTGTACTTTAACTCATGCCGGAGAAATAAAATATGCACCAGCGAAAGAGTTGGTTGAGGGAGCAAATTAATGATTGAAGGATTAGTAGCATTATATATTTTTATGTTAGCCGCATTCGTTGGTTACGAAGTGATTGCTAAAGTTCCAGTGATTTTACACACTCCACTGATGTCTGGCTCTAATTTTATTCATGGCATCGTGTTGGTAGGAGCTATGGTAGCATTGGGACATGCTGATACTAATTTGGAAAAAGCTATTGGTTTTATTGGCGTGGTGTTAGCAACTGGTAATGCTGTGGGTGGTTATTTTGTTACCGAACGTATGCTAGAAATGTTTAAGAGTAGCAAAGGAGATAACAAGTGATTGATAATTGGCAAACTTTCTTGATTGAGGGAGTTTATTTTCTCGCTGCAATTTTATTTATTCTAGGACTCAAAAAGATGAGTTCGCCAGTGACAGCTCGAGGTGGAATTATTTGGGCTGGTGTTGGTATGATTTTAGCGACTTTAGCAACCTTTTTAACTCCGCACCTAAGTAATTTAAATTTAATTGTGATTGCTATTATTTTGGGTGCATTACCAGCTTGGTGGTCAGCTAAAAAAGTGGCTATGGCTAATATGCCGCAGATGATTGCTTTATACAATGGTATGGGTGGTGGTGCTGCTGCTGCTATCGCTGGAGTGGAATTAATAAGAGCTAGTGCCGGCCATGAATTATCAACCACAGTGCAGACTTTGGCAGTATTAGGAGCTATCATTGGTACTATCTCATTTTCTGGTTCCATTATCGCTTTTGCTAAATTGCAAGGTCTTATTAAAAAATCGTTACTATTTAATAAACAGCAGATTATCAACTTAGGTCTGTTTGTGTTTATTTTAGTTTTAGGAGCAATAATAGTTGCTATGGGTTCTGTGCCAATCGTGGTTATTATCTTGTTCTTTATCATAGCATTAGCGTTTGGAGTGTTGGTGACAGTGCCAATTGGTGGGGCGGATATGCCGGTGGTAATTTCTTTATTTAATGCACTGACTGGATTAGCGGTTGCATTTGAAGGTTTTGTGTTGAGCAATGCGGCTATGATTATTGCTGGTACTGTGGTTGGAGCTGCTGGAACCTTGTTGACTCAGTTGATGGCGAAAGCTATGAATCGTCCAATAAGCAATGTGTTATTTAGTGGCTTTGGTGCTGCTGAAGGTCAGGAAGCTGGTGATGATTCTGGGGTTGAAGGTAGCTTGAAACCGATTGATGCTACCGATGCTGGAATTATGATGGCGTATGCGGAACAGGTTATTATTGTACCCGGTTATGGTATGGCTGTTGCTCAGGCTCAACATAAGATTTGGGAGTTGACTAAGGCTTTGATTGACCGTGATGTGCGGGTTAAGTTTGCGATTCATCCAGTTGCAGGGCGGATGCCGGGACATATGAATGTGCTTCTGGCTGAGGCTGGGGTTCCTTACGATATTATTTTTGATTTGGATGAGATTAATGCTGAGTTTGAGCAGTCGGATGTGGCGTTGGTGATTGGGGCTAATGATGTGGTGAATCCTATTGCTCGTACTGATCCAAGTAGTCCGATTTATGGTATGCCGATCTTGAGTGCAGATAAGGCTAAGAATGTGGTGGTTATTAAGCGTGGTAAGGGTACTGGCTTCTCTGGAGTGGAGAACCATCTGTTTTATGCTGATAATACTCGTATGTTGTATGGCGATGGGCAGAAAATGGCTGGGGAGTTACTTCAGGGGGTTAAGGAGTTGTAACAATATGGGGTGCAATAATGCACCCTATGAACGTTGTTTTAATTATTAGTATAGAAACATTAATTATATTTAAGGACATAGGTATGAATAGTAATTTTTTTCTAGTATAGGACTTACGCATTGACAAACCCTAAAAAACATTATCTATAATAAATTCAATTATTTAAAATAAATCATAGAGGAATTTTTCTGTGTATTTGAGAATCAAGGTGTTTAATACTAGACATAAAATT
>JAUCGL010000277.1 GCA_030378105.1 Candidatus Halobeggiatoa sp. HSG11
ATATTGAAATGATAATTAGATTATACCAGAGGTGTTTTTGGATATACAAATTGGTTGGAATAAGAAGCGTTTGAACAGGATTTAACGGATAACACGGATTAACAGGATTAAAACCTTTAAACTTGGTGTTAATTTGGATAATCCGTTTAATCTTATTTAAAATTCTACATTTTCCAATCATCAATGGTTTTAATCCTGTCCATCCGTGTTATTCGTTAAATCTTGTTCAGAAGTTAGACTTTGGAGGTGATATAGAATTAACCTCTGAAACTGAAGGAGAATTATTAGTATGCTCGACATTATACAACACAGTAGTATCTCCAACTTTTGTCCTTAATATTCCATTAACCAATGTTTTCCAGTCTATCAAATGATGGAAGCGAACTAAACCATAATTTTTGGTGATAAATTTCTCTCTTTTAGTTTCTGCTATTGGATCGTAAGAAATATGGTTATCATAACCGTTGCATTCTAAGATTAAGTTTAGGTCTTTGACGAAGAAATCTACTCGGTATTTGCCGATTGGGTAATTATGTTGAAAACCAAGATTCTCAAATACTTGACCAAGGACTTGTTGCCATTCTATCTCTCCTTTGGTATCTAGTTTATCCAAGGTGCTGATAGTTCCAAATACTTGTTTCTTTAGTTCTATTCCAATCACTGAATCCATGCCAAGAACCATTTTTCCAACGTCTTCTAGTGAATAACCGTTCATACGATTAGCTGTAGAGCCAGATTGTCTGATGGTTGGAATGTCAAGTTGAATTGTGTTGATAGCTTCGGTATGGGTCTTAAGGTAGTAGTTGATAGTGCTGATTGGCAGTTCAGTAAATTTGGCAATGTCTTTTTTGGTGGCAATATCACCTTGAATTGAGCAAGGAAAGTTAAAATCTTTTAGTAATTTGACTATATCTGTGTAACTCTTTTGGGCAATCTTTTGGATGTTGGGGTTGAGGCCACAGGCTTGCTGGATAGCGGTATATATAGTAGTATCAATTAAACTAGTTGATAAAATTACACATCTTTCTCCAATATGAGTTTGGTTTGGCCGCAATTTCTGGTGTGCTAATGCTAAGGCATAACCACGAATAAAAGACCCTATAAATTTACTATCGTAAGTAACTATATTTCGTCCTTGATAAGGGCTATTTTTTGCCACCACTTTTATTGATTTAGGTGTCATGCTCTGAACCGCACCAATAAATGGTTCGTCTGCTTTTTTAGAGCTGTTAGTCCCCATGCTCGGAGTATTATCAACAAACGGTTTACCCGTTTTTTTAGGGCTGTTAGTCCCCATGCCCAAATCATCAATAAATGACCTGAATATTTTTGGAGGCCAGTTGGGTGACATGCGTTTTAATGCCTTGTGATCCATTCCTAATAAATAGGCAGTCCCACGCTCACTTAAACATGCAGTCCCATCAGATAACACATATCCATCACATTTTATTCCGGGAATAAGTTCGACTTCTCCGTAGTGTACAGCTTGTAATTTTTTCATAATTTTTCCATATTGTAATGATAATTAGATTATACCAGAGGTGTTTTTGGATATACAAATGGGTTGGAATAAGAAACGTTTGAACAGGATTTAACGGATTACACGGATTAACAGGATTAAAATCTTTTAATTTGGTGTTGATTTGGACAATCTGGATAATTTGTTTAATCTTGTTCAAAATTCTACATTTTCCAATCCTCAATGGTTTTAATCCTGTCCATCCGTGTTATCCGTTAAATCCTGTTCAAAACCCTACAATCCCTCATCTCCCCACACCACATTGTTATCCCATTCTCTGGCTTGGGCGAATTTTCACTTGGATTTTTCTACTACCTTATTTTCCAGTTGAATACCTATTTGCCCCGGTTTAACCATAAAGGTCAGAGTTTCATTTTCACGTTGAATAGTAAGTGGTTTTGCAGGAGAATTTTCTGATTCTTGATTACGTTGGTAAATAAATTTGTATAAATCAAATATCGGTTTTCCATCATAGTGAGTTAGAATATCATTTGCTTGAATATCAAGTTTTTCACCTTGACTGTCTGGAACGACTGAAACAACATGAATTTCTGTGGATAAAATTTCATCTAAATCAGAGTAATAAGTTGCTTGAGTAGGTTGTTCATTCTTATCATAATCTATAGTGACATAAAAATATCCATATTCTTTCATTTCAGACCAATGAATATAATCTTTTGTTACTTTATGAGAACCATTTTCATTTACAGTAGGTTTTCCTTCAGCATCAAAGTATTTCCACATCTTAGGAAGATTTTTTTCAACAAACTCTTTGAATCTGAAATCATAATCAATGACTAATTGTTCATAAACACGTTTTTCATTAAATCCAATATAATGATGCCCAATGAAATAACCACTGTTATCATAACGCATTAATACTTCATTGTATCCGTATTCATCGCCAAACCTTTGCGTAGTTTCTGTTAATTTTTCTTTAGAATATGCAGGATTACCATTTTTATCAGAAAAAGTAATACGTTCTTCTTTTCCTCGTAAATTATATTCAATAGTAAATCTTGTAAAACCCAAACTTTCATCCATACCTTCAAAAATACTTTTCCATAAGGTAACTTCATCTTGTCGATAAATAGAGGTTTCCTTTGTAGAAGATGCCATATTAACTCTAGTTGGAAGACCATGAATATTAAAAGTTGCTTTTTCTGTAATTTTATCTTTAGCATTGTATTTATAAGTTATTTTGTGATAACCATCACGATGTAACATGGGTTGCTTTTTATCATCAAAATAGCTCTGTTCTGTGTTTTTGCCTAATGCATTGTATTTCTTTTTTAATAGATGATAACCATAGGCCATATTTGGTAAACCATCAACTCCATAGGTTGCCTCTTTAATTATATTTCCTAGCAAATCATGGTCTAAAATTACTTTATGCCATCCTTCTTTATCTAAGATAGGTTCATTGTTTATCCCGAAACGTGCATATTCAATACGATTTCCTCTTTCATCCCATTTACCAGTGGATTTATGATATTTATCTTTACCAGAATTAAGAAAAACAGGTTCATTATTTAGCCCAAAATAAATCCACTCTATTTGATTGTCTTTGCCATCATATTCAGCTTTAAATATATGATAACCATCCTTATGTAAAACAGGCTGTTCATCTACTCCAAAATAAGCCCATTCTGTTTGATTGCCTTTATCATCATATTCAGCTTTAAATATATGATTTCCATCCTTATGTAAAGTAGGCTTTCCATCTACCCCAAAATAAGCCCATTCTGTTTCATTGCCTTTGTCATCATACTTATTTCTTAAAATGTGATAGCCATCTTTATGCAAAACAGGCTGTCCATCTACTCCAAAATAAGCCCGTTCTATATCATTGCTTTTGTCATCATATTTATATTCTGAAATGTGATAACCTTCTTTAAGTAAAATAGGTTGTCCCTCTAGTCCAAAATAAGCCCATTCTGTTTCATTGCCTTTGTCATCGTACTTATTTCTTAAAATGTGATAACCATCTTTAAATACAATAGGCTGTCCATCTAGTCCAAAATAAGCCCATTCTGTTTCATTGCCTTTGTCATCGTACTTATTTCTTAAAATGTGATAACCATCTTTAAATACAATAGGCTGTCCATCTATTCCAAAATAAGCCCATTCTGTTTGATTGCCTTTGTCATCATATTTGGTTTTAAATATATGATTGCCATCTCTATGCAAAATAGGTTGTTCGTCTATTCCAAAATAAGCCCATTCTATTTGATTGCCTTTGTCATCATATTCATTTTTTAAAATGTGATAACCATCTTTAACAATAGGCTGTCCATCTATTCCAAAATAAGCCCATTCTATTTGATTGCCTTTGTCATCATATTCATTTTTTAAAATGTGATAACCATCTTTAACAATAGGCTGTCCATCTATTCCAAAATAAGCCCATTCTATTTGATTGC
>JAUCGL010000246.1 GCA_030378105.1 Candidatus Halobeggiatoa sp. HSG11
ACTTCTCATACTATTTTTTTCTTCAATAACGAAATCTATTGCACGTTTTCTGAAATCTATACTATAACTCATATATTTTTACCTATAATTTATTTTTATGGTGTGTTTTTATAAGAATGTTACTATATCACGTTATGATTCGACTTTTAATGATGGCATGTTATTTATGGCAACTCCGGGTATGGGTGAAACTTTTGGTTATGTTGCCAATGGCTTTAAAATCAAGAATGATCATGAATTTCTTGACTTACTTAACCTTAACAACTTTCCCGTCAAGCTTGCACTTACTATCCATTATATTGATGGTATATCACAAACAACGGAGCATTATGTTGCTGGTTACAATCAATGGACTGGTATTTTACTTACAGACGATAAGATAGTTACAAGGTCAAATATTTCTTATGCCATTGAATACAAAGCAACTTCATACTATAACAACCAATATGCTCCAGTTATTGCTAATTTTATTCACGCTCGAACCAATCACATGGAAGGAATTCGGTTCCAACAAAATTCTCATAGACATTGGGAATTTGCCGAAGGTTTTCGTGCTTCTAATAAATATGATACACGAGATTACTTGTATATATTTAATCCTTCAAATGTTGAAGCCACAGGAAAAATAACTATTTATTATGATGATGGGCTAGAACCAACGGAAATACCTTTCACTATTTCTTCACATACCAAAAAGTCTTTTGCTCTCCACAATATGGATGAACTTAGAAATTCTCATTCATGGGGTGGTATTGCTTATGGAATTCATATTGACTCTAATCTGGGTGTAATACCATACTTCAAACATCAAGATGCAAATTTTGGTGGTAGTTTTGCCTTAAGAGGGACTGGATGGGATTAAGTACTGATATGCTCCGATTATATTAATTGGATATTTGTTTCGGGAATGGAGCGAAATGGATTTCCCGAAACTATTTGCTGACTAACACTTCACTATTGACAGTTTTCAGTGGGTGTTGATGAGCGTCCTTAAGTTATTTTATATTCTGAACCATAAAAAAAGTACATGAAACTGGATTAACAAGAGTTTGAGAAATACCATTTTTTGAACTGCGATCACTTGGAGTGACTATATTTGTTTGTTTATAACCTTCAAGCACAACTTGTTTATCTATAAAATCAGAAAATATTTTGTTATCTTCTGCATGTTTCAAAACAATTGTTAAATCTTCCCCATATTGCAATACAAAATACTCACTACCACCGATACAATAACTCTCCTGGGATTTACTCCAAGGTTTTTGAATTATAGTTCCAGTTAATTCTTCTTGTTCAGCAGGTTGGGATTGTTCTATAGCAGATTGAGGTGTGGAAATTAACAATAAGGTAAGCAAGGTATTAAGCATATTATTTTCACCGTATTAATTAACTGATGGTTAACGCAGAGAGCTTTTATATTCCACCGATTTCATCGGTGGCTATTCACAATCATTTCAGGATTTTAATGACCCCAATGGGGTGAAACATGAATAGCCATAGTGAAACCTATGGAACGCAAATTAATTAAAATGCTTTCTGCGATAAACTCTGTTATTTAGCAGAATGTTCTTTTTCAATCAGATGATCAAGAACTTTCATCATTTCAGTATATCCTTTAGCCATTTCACTAGTTAAACGATATTTACCATTAATAATAACAGCCGGAACACCTTGAATTTCATAACCGGCGGTCATGGCTTTAGCACGTTTAATTTGAGTTTCTACCCAAAAAGAATCATAGGTTTTGGAAAAGTCTTTTTCATCCACTCCATATTTACTAAACATTCTTTGCAAAGCTTCTTTACTATTCAGATCATGCTTATCATCATGGATAGCTTTAAAAAGTGGCGTATTAATTTTATCCAAAATTTGCAAGGCTTCTGCTACATAATAAGCTTTTGCCAACGGTATACGCCGATCATTATTACCAAATACTGCTGGCATATGCACGAAATGTACATATTCTGGTTTATTTTTCTTCCAGTTTTTCAAGTGTTTCTTATCAAATTGATAACAATGTGGACAGGTGTACCAAAATAATTCCACCACTTCAATTTTACCAGCCGGAGCATTAGTTGTTTGAGGTGTTGTTAATAACTCATATTTACCTTCATAACCATCACCTGCATAAGAAGATTGAAACATCATAAACAAACAGATAAAAAATAATTTAATATAAATTCTCATAAATTTTCCTTGTAAAATAAAAAATAAGGGCAATCAAGATTGCCCTTTGTTAAAACAATTACTGCATGTTTTGTATATAAGCAGCCACAGCAGTCATATCATCAGTAGACATTTTTGCAGCTACATCTTTCATAATAGCAGCAGTTCCTTCTGGATTACGAACACCATTTTTATAGTCATTTAACTGTTTAGTTGTATAACCATTATTTTGTCCGCCAACAGTTGGGTAATTCGCCATTGGATTACCTTTACCATTTATTCCATGACAGGCAACACAAGCTGGTACTTTATCATCTTTGTTGCCACCACGATAAATTCTTTCACCACGTTCTACCAGTGCAGATTCAACTGGAGTAGTTTTGGCAGCTTGACTACTAAAATAAGCAGCTAAATTGAGTATATCTTGTTCAGTCAATGGGTCAACCATTGCTGCCATAAGTGGTTCATTACGAGTTTTGGATTTAAAATCTTGCAATTGTTTAACAAGATAATCTTCATGTTGCCCAGCAAGTTTAGGCCAAACTGGATTAACATTGCTATTACCGTCAACACCGTGACAGGGAACACAATTTGCTGATTTAGTTTTGCCGGCTGTGGCATCACCATTAGATGCAATTGCAACTGAACTACCAAGAGTCAAAATACAAAAAGCGAGTGTTAATTTTTTCATTCACTTGTCCGTTAAAAGTTAAGAGGTTAGTATTGTATAACAACAAATAATATGGTTTAAAGATATTTCTTCAATTTTTCTTAAAAAAACTTAAATTTTGGAAGCTTTCCACCATGCTACATCAAGTTCTCCTTTTATTTTTTTATCATTAAGTTCGGTTAAAAACTTTTGGCCAGTTTCTTTTTCCACATTATCAACTGACATAACATGATCCCAAAGTTTGCTGGCTCTTATGGCTTCATTGGGAAATATAAATCCTATACAACGTTTATATTTAAAGGAATAAATAATCTTATAAAACGCTTTGGGTATTGGAATATTATTAATTGTTTTTGGTCTACGAGCATAAATTGGGCCAGCAACAATCATTAATTTACCTCTGTTATCAGTCCAATTTCTAATGGTATTTTCCAAACTACCCCATGCTTGACGGTTAAGTCTTGGATGTTGTAAAGCAATATTGGACATAGCAAAAGTTTGTGCATTACTTTTACGACTAAAATCAATTGATGCACTTGGTGCGAGATGTCCCTTATCATAACCAGTATTTTTAAAATCATTCGGTTGGACTCGATGTTTTTCTGGTATATCTAAATCATCATAGAAGCAATCATCTCTTTCAACATCAACTCCAATAGAACCTTTAGAGATTGTATAAGAAACCCAAGCAGCACATTTATGGTTAAAACTATATCCTAAACAATAACCATCTCGATTAAGTACCAAGTCAGTTTTACATGGTTCACCCAGTTTTTTATGGTTGCGGAATTTGTATATCCAATTATATGTTTTATGTCGATTAGGCCATAAATAAATTAAAAATACATACATTGCTATTGCACCAGCAATAAATCCACCAACACCTATAATAATATAAGTTAAATTCATAATTAGTAATTTTTAGTAAATATCTATAATATTAAGTTACTTAATTAAATTAAGTTGTTTTTCCATTCTTAAC
>JAUCGL010000278.1 GCA_030378105.1 Candidatus Halobeggiatoa sp. HSG11
GTGTTAGGTTATAAATAGTCACGCCAAGTCGCAAAGACGCAAAGTTTTTATTCCTAAGCGTTCTTTGAGAGGCTTTGCGTGAGATATTATCCTACAACTCAGTTAATTCCCACTGTTGACTATCATCATCGTGTGGTTTCTGTTGAATTATCTTAGTGGTTTTCTTTGATACTTCTAACATCAAATCATTCTGTTTACATTGAATAGCAAAATTATTTTCAGAAATCGTAACTAATTTCCATTTTTGGTTATCAGTGCCGCAACATTGATATTGATTTAATATTCCTTCCTTATCATCAGAAGTTGATATACCTAAGCATTTCTTAGTTTTGACGGAAAATATGTGATAATATTCATTGTCTTCTCCGCCTAAAGGTTGAAAATACCATTGTTGATTTTTACCACCATTCCAATCATCTTGACTAATTGGAGTATTATTTTTTGCCGAACCTTTTGGTACATCTAAAAATTTACCATTATTTATTGACTTAATACTATATATTTTTGCTGATTGAAAGTAATTTGATTTTGAATCTTCAAATTGTTGCGATAGTTCAGTCATTTTTTTCCTTGCAGTTTCAAGTGAACTTTCCAACTTTTTACTTTGTTGCTGTTCATCATGTAGCTGCTTGGATAAAGATATTGATTCTTGTTTAGATTCTTCCAACGATTGTTCAAGTTGTTGATGTTTGGTAGTCAAACTTTCAGAAGCAGTCGCCAATTCACGTTTGGATTCTTCCAATTCCTGTTTGGATTTTTCCAATGACTGCTCAAGTTGTTGACGTTGTTGCTGTTCATTAGCCAAGTTTTCAGAAGCAGTTGTCATTTCACGTTTAGAATCTTCCAATGACTGCTCAAGTTGTTGACGCTGCTTTTGTTCATTAGCCAAGTTTTCAGAAGCAGTTGTCAACTCTTGCTTAGAACTTTCCAATGATTTTTCAAGTTGTTGGCGTTGTTGTTGTTCATTGGTCAATTTTTCAGAAGCAGTTGTCAATTCTTGCTTAGAATCTTCCAACGATTTTTCAAGCTGTTGGCGTTGTTGTTGTTCATTGGTCAAATTTTCAGAAACAGTTGTCAATTCTTGCTTAGAATCTTCCAACGATTTTTCAAGCTGTTGACGTTGCTGCAATTCATTATTAAGCTGTTCAGAAAATTCCTTTAATTTAGGATGAAACTGATAAGCCAATACAAAACCAATAACACCAGCTATTAAAGCTAATACATACTCCATCTATTTAACTCCCAAATATATTATTAAGTTGATATAAAAATCTTGTATAAATTGAAGGATAAGTGATAGATGATATAATGGTTTTCATCTATTTTCAATACTATTTAGAATAACATTTTGGGGATGATTATTCAAACTAACAATGTTAAACGTCAGGATTATCATATAAAAATACTTCTAAAACAAAAACTTATTTGATATAAAATTTATGATTTTTGAACAAAATAACACTGACTTAAAAAAGAGGATAATTTTGGTTCAATCCTGTTTATCTTGAAAATCCATTCAATCTTGTTCAAAAGGAGAATGATTATCCGCTATTGGTTAGCCGGTTTACTTATTTTTGTGATAGAAATTGTCACTGCAACTACCCCAACCATTGATCTTGTTACGATTCAAATTCAAGATGGAGTTGAACTTAACCGTTTGCAGCAATTTGCAAGTGATGTCGATGTCAACCATTCTAATTTGCGACAAGGTTTCGTGACAATTTATGCTGATGATGCTGAACAAGTCATACTGAAAACTGCTGGTTTTAATTTCCAAGTGGTGATTGAAAATCTGTCTGATTATTATGCCCAACGTGCTATTAAAGATAAGCAGACTCGGCAAGCAATAACTAATTCAATGGGTGGTTTTCGTACTTTTGCCGAAATTGAGCAGACTTTGGAACATTTAAGTAAAAACTTTCCTCACATTGTGGCTAAATTTTCGATAGGTAAAAGTTTTGAAGGGCGTGATATTTGGGCAATTCGGATTTCTGATCATCCCGATATTTATGAACCCAGCGAGCCGACAGTTTGGTTTGATGCTTTACATCATGCTCGTGAAGCTATGTCCGGCGAGTCATTGTTATTATTTGCTTCATGGCTTGTTGAGCGGTATGCAGTTGATTTAACTGTAACTCGTTTAATAAATTCCCGTAATATCTTATTGATTCCTTGTGTCAATCCCGATGGTTATGAGTATAATTATCAACAGCATCCTAACGGTGGTGGTTTGTGGCGTAAAAATCGGCGTAAACATAATAATAATAGTTATGGAGTTGATTTAAATCGTAATTATAGTTGGGAATGGCGATATGATAGTCGGAAACTTAATGATGAGGTTTATCAAGGAACGGCTCCTTTTTCTGAACCGGAAACGGCTGCCATACGGGATTTGCTTACTCAACAAACGCCTTCTATGTCAGTTTCTGTGCATAGTTACGGCAATGAATGGATGTTTCCGTGGGGATATAGTGCTTTGCCCACGCCAGATGATGATATTTTTCGTAATTATGCTACCAAAATAGTTGCAACCAATGGGTATATAACTGATACTGCTTGGAATTTGTATGGTATAACTCGTGGTGCCAGCGATGATTATCATTATGGCATGTATAAGAGTTTGGCTTTTACTGTGGAAATTGGCGATTTTAATGATGGTTTTTGGCCAGCTCCAACTCGTATTCCTGTGTTATTCGATACGGTGCAACCCGGTTATAGTATGGTTGCTCAATGGGCTGGAGCTTGGGCTGAAGTGTTGACACCAGTTTGGAGTGAGCAGCAGGGTAATGGTGATGAGTGGTTTGAGGCTGGGGAAATTTGGAATTTAAGTTTGCACATAAAAAATGAAGGGGTTTTACCTTTGGATGCTGAGGTATCGGTATCTTCCCATAGTCCAGATATTCTGATAGAGGATAGGTCCATCAATATTTCGCTGGAACCGCATCAAGAAACTTTAACCTCACCTCTGCAATTTCATTTTGCCGATATGATTGATAGTGAAATTCCTTATATTTTGGATATTGCTCTCAATTATGAGGGTTTTATTTCCAATGAGCCTCTCAAGATTTTGTTAGGTCCGCCACGAGTTTTAGCTAATAATTTGGCAACTGTTGCAGTGTTGGGAAAAGTGGCTCCGGGGAATTTTGTGTGTATTTTTGTATATGGCGCTGCTCAAGTAATGGCGGAAGTGTTTTGGTCTTTAGAAACAACAACGGCTCAGTATTTGTCAAACATTGAAGGGGCCGTTTATTTAGCTGGCAATATTCAGCCTTTGGTTAAAGGTATAACTGATATAAATGGTCAACTTGGTTGGTTACTACAATTACCGCAAGTAACTGAACTTGCTGGGAAAACTATTTATCTACAAGCTTTGTTGGATTATGATGGTAAGCCATCTGTTAGTAGATTAACTATGGTACGATTTTGAAATGTTATCTTTGAAAATTCTTTAATTTTGTATAGCCAAGTGTTATACACCTTACGTATTGCTAAACTCTGTGGTATCTCATCTCGTACTACTGTTATTAAAATATTAACTAGATTAACAGAACTTGGTTTGATTACGACAGTTAAACGCTTTACAAAACAAGGGGGTAAATCATCCAATGAATATATTATCAATGACTTACCATCCCCCCCATGTTCAAAAAATGAACATACCCATGTACAGGAAATGAACCTGACAGCCTGACAAAAGTATAAAAAAAGAGCATAATAGGTTTAATTAACAACCTAAAACAGACATAAATAAAAAATGAAAATCCTTGATCCATTATTAACAACTGTATCAAATTTTCTATCTTC
>JAUCGL010000247.1 GCA_030378105.1 Candidatus Halobeggiatoa sp. HSG11
GGTGAAGAAGGTGGGGGCCTATCTACGTACAAGCTCTTTGGCTTCAGGGTGCAACGACCTCCGACCTACATTTTCTTAATCTTTTGCTCTTAATTTTTTATCATGGGTCTATTATACAAGGGTGCATAAGCGTTAAGCGTCATGCACCACACCCTGCATTAGTCAGATCATTTCCGAATATCAATTTTAAAATTAGAACAAGTTGGAAATAACATAGGGCTTTTTATATCCATTGGTAAACCAGCTAAAGTCAACTCACGACGTAATCTACTCAAATGCTCAATAGTGCTTTTTTTATGGCCTCTAGCACTTATATTAAGGGCAGCCTTACGTCCAGCTCGCCTACCAAAACAAATAATTTCTAACAAAGCATTGCCCATTATACGATTTCTACCATGAATTCCACCACTTACCTCCCCAACACAATACAAACCGGGTACTGTACTTTGACCATCAACATCAATAACAACTCCACCATTCTGATAATGTAAAGCCGGATAAATCAACATAGGATTCTTAGTTGGATCAAGATTGCCACGTCTCGCTAAATGAAACAATTTTGGAAACCGCTTCAGCATCATACCCGGTTCACGCCGCTCCATATTAGGAGTATCCAACCACACACCTATAGCATTATCATCCTCATCCCCAACCAGAATTCCTCTGCCCTCAGCACATTCTCGCAAAATAGCAGCTGAAATATAATCACGCGGCTTTAACTCATCAACAAACCTTTCACCCAATCCATTTAATAACTGAACCCCAGCAGAACGAACCCCTTCAGTTATAAGTGAACCAGCAATATGACTTGGATAAGCTATACCAGTTGGATGATATTGAAATGAATCTAAATCTCGTAATTTAGCCCCCAACCTATAAGCTAATACCAAACCATCACCAGTAGCCCCAAGATGATTAGTAGTTGGAAAATCGTTCAAGTGCATACGACCTATACCACCAGTGGCAAGGATAACAGCCTGAGCCTTAATCATCTTGTATGTACATTTTTCTAATGAATAGAAAACTGCCCCAGCACAATGTCCAGTCTCACTGGTAAGCAACTCAACTGCTGGGCTATTAGTCCAAATTTCAATATTACTGTTACTTACCGCTTCTCGTAACACTCGCATCATTTCCAAGCCAGTGTAATCACGATAATAAACCACCCGATTAGCTGAAGCACCACCCGGTCGGCGAGTCAACAAATCACCAAATTCATTGACATCAAACTGCATCCCTTCTTTAATCAACCAACGAATCACATCAGGTGCTTCTTTAACCATGGTGGATACTAATTTTTTGTCAGCTTGATAATGGCCAGCTTTTAAAGTGTCATTATAGTGGTCTTGTAAAGTATCGTTAGGCTCAATTGAAGCTTGAATGCCACCTTCAGCCATAACAGTATTGCTATCGCCAAGTCTTAATTTGGTTGCTAAAATAACTTTGGCCCCATGTTTAGCGGCGGTCAATGCTGCTGCACAACCAGCTCCACCTCCTCCAATAACTAGAACATTAGTTTCAGTGATTGAAGTTCCGGCTAAATCGGCTTCGTCAATTCGAGAATCAGCTTGTAATGTTTCGGCTAATTGACGATGACAAGGCTCACCTTTATTAGGGCCAATTTTAAGGTCAACAATGGAATCTTGATAATAATCTGGATGATAGTCACGCAATAGTTCACTCATTTCTGGCAATGCGTGTTCTTTGTCGTTTTGATAGCGTTTTAAAGCTTCTTCGTAGGAAATGCCTTGCATAATTTATTTGAGTGTTTGATATTATGGAATTTTTAATCTGAATATATATAGCTTTTCAGATAAATATTTTGACCAAGATACCTGAGTTTTGGAAACCTGTCAGGTCTGAGGATTTTTATTTTTCTGAAAGTCTATAGATAGTGTTGTAGACTTGTGGAATTGAAATGGAATTTAAGTTAATTTGAGGCTTAAATTCCATTAAATTTATGTAATTTAAGTGTATTTTAATTTATTTAGATACTATAAATCTGTCATATTCATCACCAGCAGCAATAGCGTGAGTTTGCTCTATCATGTAACTATTTTCTGGATGATTAAATTGGTCAACATAAAATTCTTGGGTCAATTCTGGTTTATTACGAATATCAACTTTCCATAACAAATGAACTAATCCCAAGGTTGCTCCCATAGCTAAGAATGAAATATTTTTATCATCGGTCTGAGGATACATTCTTCTATAACCAACCCCTTCATAAGAATTATATACTCGCACAATAAATTCATCTTCACCAGCAACTCTTTCGATTCGGTAAATTCCCCAACCTAATCCGTTGAGTACTGCTATCATACCGTGCAACCAATCTTCTTTATTGCTACACATTGGAACTATTAAATCGTACCATTCAGGACTGGTCATTATTCTGCCAAAAGTGTTAAATGCACAGATATGACCAGCTTGAATAAACATTTCTTTGCTATCTTCTTCTGGAATTCCAACTTTACATAGATTAAAATAGCTTTCATAGCTGATACGATTGTAATAGTCAGCAAAATGATTAGTTAATACTGCTCCAAAAGCTTCAATTAAACCAGATTCAGCATCACCATATAAAGGAAGTTCTTGCAATGTAGCTATGATTTTATTTTCATCAACATTAGTTTCAAAATTTTGCCCTATAGTGAACCGTTCTGGTATATCAGTTTGTAATTCAAAATCATTAATAAGATAGTTTTCAATCGGTGGAAGATCAGCACCAACTGAAAATTTATCGGCATCAGCCCCCAATAACTTACATTCGGTTTCTTTAACCGTTTTATTTAATAATCCTTGTAGATAACCACTGGTAAAATAACAATTTATTTGTGGTTTACCGTGCATCATACATAATACTTCACCATAATGAGAACGTGGTGTTATCCAAGTATTGACATCTAATTGTTGTAACTTTCCAAAACCACAATGAGCAAATTCTTGTACCAACTCATCATCAGAATAACCTTGTTGCTTTAATAAGTTAACTAAATTGGTAATAGAATCAGTTAATAACTGTTCAGGTCCATATTTTTCAGTTCCCTGAATCATTAAGACTGCCATTTGCAAATAAGCATTATAAAAATTACAATGGAAAACTCGACTTAATCCACCAATGATGTTATGTCCACCAGTGGAAATAACCTTTTTGGTCATACAAGTTCTCCTTGTACTTTAGGTCCGGGTTTAAGAAAACCTCGAACTTTATTAAGAAATCCCTTCTTTTTCTGGGATGTATTTTGAATATTAACAGTTGCTTGTTCTTGTTTAACGGCAAGCATACGAACTTCCTTATCCATATCAACGTTAAAATGTTGAATAAAAATATCTTTTAAAACAACTAACTGACTTTCGTCTAGTTCAATCTGTTCGCCTTTAAAATTAATGTAACCATTAGTTCTCAAAGCAAATAAAATACCGAGTTTACTTGAGATTAAGGCATTATCAATCTCTGAAAGTTTGGATTTTTTACGACCAGCATTCAGTGCATAAAATAGCATGGTTGTGTTAATAATATAATTCATAAGTCCCCCTCTTAAAAGATGTTAATTCCTGTTTACTTAAAATAACCAATATAGATAATATAACATTTTAATATAATGTTCAACTTATTTCTACTTTGTCACCTAACCCATCCAACAAACTAACAGACTGATTTTCTTTAGTTCTTTGAGCGGAATCAATACTGGATTGACGTTTCCTATGACGAACATCCATCTGTCGCATAACCTCATCTGTGGTTACATCACGTCTAGGCAAA
>JAUCGL010000028.1 GCA_030378105.1 Candidatus Halobeggiatoa sp. HSG11
GATTGTTTTGAGTTTAAGAACTTTAGTTCTCACTAATGGCAGATGGAAACAATTTTGGGATAAAATCAATCAATATGGTTTACCTTTAATTGCTTAAATTTATACATTAAATGGAGGTCATACTCTGTATGGGAATGGTGTGCTGATGTTTGGAATGATAATTATAGAAAAGCACCAAATGATGGTAGTGTGTGGAAAATAGGTAGTAAACACCAAGTGTTACATAGAAAAGCACCAAATGATGATAGTGTGTGGGAAATAGACAGCGGATACCACCGAGTATTACGTGGTGGTTCATGGATTATTTTTTCTGACTATATTCGTGCTGCTACTCGTAGTCAAGGTTACCAATTTAGTCATAATACTGGGTTTCGTGTTGTTCGTAGTCTACCTATAAAATAAAAAAATCTTCAGAAATATTTCAAATTAAGTCACAAGATAAAATTGCAGAAACAAAACAAAAAGCTAAAATATCTCAAGTTGATCGTTATACAGACAATGATGATGGCACTGTTACAGATAACAAAACTGGATTGATATGGTTAAAAAATGCCAATTATTTTGGTAAGCAAAATTGGGAAGATGCTATGCAAAGTGCTGTCAATCTGGCTGATGGGCAATGTGAACTTAATGATGGTTCAAAATCAGGTGATTGGCGTTTACCTACTAAAAATGAATGGGAAACTATGGTGGACAAAAAATATAATTGGCCAGCACTTTCTAATGCAGCAGGTACGGACAAATGGAAGGAAAGAGATATATTTTCGGATGTGCGATCATACAGTTACTGGTCGTCTACTCCTTATATCATGGACGATGCTTGGTACGTAACCTTAAATTACGGCAACATGAACAACGTCGGAAAAATACACACACGCTATGTATGGCCAGTACGTGACATAAAAAAATAAGTTCGTAGATACTCTGTTGCTTGTCAAGCTAAATAGCTAAAAAAATTAAAAATAGTTAGATATTGTAAACAATAAATTATCCGGTGATAAAGCATCCTTAAACAAGATGTTTGAGGTTGAGGGAGACTCAACTATTTTGCTTATTTTCTCTGATTTATTTGCACCTAAAAATCTTCAAGATGTGGCAAAATATGAACCAAGAAAAATTGACTACAATTACAAATATTTTGAACCGGGTAAAATAAAAAATATCGTAGTTTTTGATGGTGGACCAAGAAACAAGAAATTTAGTAAAACAGCTTTTATGGTTGAAATTTTATTAAAGGTGCAAAAAGTGCTGGAGCAACAACAGTTTACTATAAACTAAGCAGACTTAATATTCACCGTTGTGATGGATGTTATACTTGTTGGACTAAAACTCCAGGTAAATGTATTCATAAAGATGATATGACAGAATTGAGAGACAAATACAGAGAAGCTGATTTGGTTATATTTGTATCTCCACTATACATTTTTAATGTTACCGGTGTGTTAAAAACCTTTATGGATAGGCTATTGCCAATATTAAAACCTTATATGTTACTTGACGAAAAAGGCTATATAAAACACCCGGATCGTTTTCCTGAAAAAGGTGAGCAAGGTTTTATAGTGTTTAGTGCCTCTGGTTTTCCTGATGTAGAACATAATTTTGATGGTTTGCAAGCGATGTTTAGACTATGGGATTCACATAATGAAAATACTCATTTAATGGGGGAATTTTATATGCCTGCTGCGGAAATGATTACTCAATCTGTTTATGAGAACCGCCGTAAAATGATTGCAGATGCTTGTTTTAATGCTGGAAGTGATGTTGTAACAAAGGGAAAAATAGCTAAAGAATATATGCAAATTGTTTCATTTCCCGGAGTAACTCGCACTAAATTTCAAAAGCAAGCTGATTATTTTTGGGAAACATTAGATGGTAAAGGAAAATATTTAACAGAAACTCCAAAATTAAAAATATAACTCTATAGCAATTATTAATTATAAATGGTTAATTATTAATTAAATTCTACAAAAATATCAATTATTTATTTTGTATTACTGTAATCTATTTGGTAGTCCTCCATAAAGTAGTGATGACTCCAAAAAACCTGCTAGGTCTCAAATACCTAGCAGGTTTAACACTACATATTGGAGGACTACCATCTATTTAACCGGGAAATACTATACTTCTAATGGATTTAAACTCAGAGATATTGATAGTCGCTGCATTTATATTCTTTTTTGCAGCCTTTATTCATGGAAGCATTGGATTTGGATTTCCGATGATAGCAACACCCTTGTTAGCACTTGTTACTGATATTCACACAGCGATTATATTAACATTAATTCCAACGCTTCTAGTCAACCTAGCTAGTATAGCAAGTGAGGGAAATATACTTTATGCCTTACGTCGTCACCTCTCACTGGCATTATTGGCAATGACCGGAAGTGCTATAGGGACTCTGATATTAATATTTACTAATTCTCATATTTTTGAAGCTCTTCTTGGTTTAGTAATTATCGCTTATTTACTTTCTGAAAGAATAAAAATAAACCTTTCATGGATTTATATGTATCCACATCTATCGAAGGTTGTCTTTGGAATTTCAGCAGGAATACTGGGTGGGCTTACTAATGTTATGGCTCCAATTCTTGTTATATATTCACTGGAATCAAAATATACGAAAAGTGAAATAATTCAAGCGTCAAACTTCAGCTTTATGTTTGGAAAAACTGTTCAGTTAGTGTTATTTTCTGTTCACGGCAAATACAATCTAAGCGAGTTTTTGATTTCTTTGGTAATGCTCGTCGCCGTTTCACTCGCATTGTATCTTGGTATCAACATAAAAAAGAAAATTAATGCAAATATTTATAAAAGAGTTCTTAGAGCATTTCTGTCAGTCTTGGCAATGACTTTAATTATTAAGGTAGCATATAATTCAGGCATAACAATCGTATCCAATTGACCTCCGTCTCGCTGTGGCAATTGATGCAAGGTATTATCCAATTAAAGAAGAAGCTGGATATAAAAGCCATCAAAAAACCTAGTAGGTTTAACACTACATATTCAATGTTAAAATCAGAAGAAGCAATTTTGGAAGCTGTGAATAGCCACCGATGAAATCGGTGGAATATATTAAGTCCTACCATAACTTTCAATTTTCAATTTTCAATTGTTTGCTATCCATAAATTAAGATACAAAAATTAGTCAAAATAGCTGTTTTTCGACAGGCTACTTATAGTCCATCTTTTGATTCTACCGTCTTCAAACAGTGGTAATTCAATTTTGCCAGTAATAATTATTTTTTGATAATCATTGCATAAGCTGAATGGTTATGAATAGATTCAAAATTTTCTGACTCCACCGAATAAGAAGAAACTCGTTTGTCTTTATTAAGTTTTGCAGCAATATCTCGCACTATATCTTCAACAAATTTAGGGTTGTTATAGGCTCGTTCAGTAACATGTTTTTCATCTGGTCGTTTTAACAAACCATATAATTCACTAGATGCCTGTTTTTCAGCTAAATCAATAATATCCTCTATCCATAAAAAACCATTAGTTTCTACCATAATTGTTATATGAGAACGTTGATTATGGGCTCCAAAATCAGAAATTTGTTTAGAACAAGGACATAAGCTGGTAGCTGGAATAATAACTTTCAAAGTAATAACTGGAACTCCATCAACAAGTTTTCCTATAAATGTTACTTCATAATCAAGCAGACTTTTTACTTCAGAAATCGGAGCTGATTTTCTAATAAAATAAGTAAAGGTCATTTCTATATGTCCAGACTCTGCTTCTAAACGACCAGTCATTTCAGAAAGCATTTTTTTGAACGATTCAACCGTTATTTCATATTCATGTTCATTAAGAATTTCCACAAATCTTGACATGTGAGTGCCTTTAAAATTATGTGGTAAATTCACATACATATTAAAATTAGCAATAGTATGCTGTTCCCTACCAGAACGGTCTTTAACTCGTACTGGATATTTGATGTCTTTAATCCCAACTTTATCAATAGCAATATTGCGTACGTCAGCACTACCTTGAACATCAGGCATAACTGTTTCAGTCATTATAAATTCCTTAAGTGTTTTTTAATAGGGATGTTTCCCCTAAATAATTAGTTATGGAAGTTATTATTCCATTAACGTCTAATCCGCATTGAGCTAATAATGTTGCAGTATCACCATGGTCAATAAAATTATCTGGTAAACCTAAATTCAATACTTGAGTTGAATTTTTATGAACATGCAAGCTTTCGTTAATCGCACTACCAGCCCCTCCCATCACAACGTTTTCTTCAATAGTAACCAGTAACTCGTGTTGTTGAGCCATTTGTAAAATCATATCAGTATCTAATGGTTTGACAAAACGCATGTTGACAACAGTTGCATTAAGCTGTTTAGCTGCTTCTTTGGCAACGGTTAATAAAGTTCCAAATACTAAAAGAGCTATTTTATCACCTTGCGAACATAATTTGGCTTTACCAATCGGTAGAGTAGTTAATTTGGATTCGACTGGTATTCCTATTCCACAACCACGAGGATAACGTACTGCACTTGGGCCATCATGTTTAAAACCAGTGGATAACATTTGCCGACATTCATTTTCATCAGCCGGTGTCATAACTAACATATTGGGGACACAACGTAAATAAGACAAATCAAAACAACCTGAGTGAGTTGGTCCATCAGCTCCAACTAAACCACCTCGATCAATAGCAAATAATATTGATAAGTTTTGTAATGCAACATCATGAATTAATTGGTCATAAGCTCGTTGTAAAAAAGATGAATAAATTGCAACAACTGGTTTTAAACCTTCACATGCAAGTCCGGCTGCCAGAGTAACACTATGTTGTTCAGCAATGCCGACATCAATATAACGATCTGGAAATAACTTAGAAAAATCAACAAGGCCAGAACCTTCTCGCATAGCCGGTGTTATCCCAATTAAATGTTCATCGTCAGTTGCCATGTCACATAACCAATTACTAAAAATTTTAGTATAAGTTGGGGCGACTGTCTTTTTTGCTATCATTTTTCCAGTTTTAGGATCGAAAGCTGTAACTCCGTGATAAACGCAAGGATTATCTTCCGCACTGGGAAACCCTTTACCTTTTTGAGTAATAATATGTAGAAACTGCGGCCCTTCTAATGCTCTCATATTTTTCAAAGTTGAAAGCAAAGTTGGTAAATCATGACCATCAATAGGTCCGATATAATTAAATCCCAATTCCTCAAATAAAGTTCCGGGAGCCATCATACCTTTCATATGTTCTTCGGTACGTTTGGCTAATTCTCGTATAGTTGGCATCCGTTTAAGAATTTGTTTACTACCTTCTCGTACTGAGGAATAAAATTGACTAGATAAAACTTTAACTAGATAGTTGGATAATCCCCCTACATTGGGAGAGATTGACATATCATTATCGTTTAAAATAACCAATAAATTAATGTCTTCTATATCACCAGCATGGTTTAATGCTTCAAATGCCATTCCGGCCGTCATAGCACCATCACCTATTATTGCTATAGCTTTTCGTTCTAACTTAAGTTGTCGATTAGCAATTGCCATCCCTAAAGCAGCACCTATGGAAGTACTTGAATGGCCAACTCCAAAACTATCATAAATACTTTCGCTACGTTTAGGAAAACCAGAAATCCCACCACTTTGACGTAAATTTGACATTTGGTCACGCCTACCAGTGAGAATTTTGTGTGGATAACTTTGATGCCCAACATCCCAAACTAAACGGTCTTCGGGAGTATTGAAAATATAATGAAGAGCTATGGTTAATTCAACTACTCCTAAATTAGACGCAAAATGCCCTCCGGTACGACTTAAAGTTTCTACCAAGAATTCACGTAATTCTTCTGCTAACTGTGGTAATTGAGGTTCAGATAAACTGCGTAAGTCATCTGGGGTTTGAATTTGTTCAAGTAAAGGTTGAGCCATTAATTAGTTGAAATCTATATTATAATATTCATTAGCTGATAAATAGAGAGTTTTTAAAATACTTCAATATTTGAAGCAAATGTATTAAGGAACATTTCTTGCTCTTAAATATCAAGATAAAAATCTGAGGAAATTTTTATGCAATACGTTAAATTCAAGATCAATCCAATATATTCGTTATTAGATAGTATAAAAAATTTTTTAGCAGGATTAGGTTTTCTTTTATTGGCTGGATTAATGTGTTTATATTTTTATGGTTATCAAGTATCTGATTCATTCAATAATGAATTTGCTAGTTTTTTTGGTAAATTTGTTAAGCAAGTATTAAAAAAAGATGTTGCCAGTGCTATGGTCATAAAAATTGAACTAAAATCTGGAGTTACTATAAAACAAGCCAGTAGTGCTATGAAAAACTATGCCAATAAAATTAATGTTGAATTAGTTAATACTTATTCTCCATATAAAGAAGACCATCGATTTGTTAAAATATTTGAATTTTCCAAGGTTGGAATAACTTCTTTATTAATCCACAATCCTGATTTTGCTGCTTATTTACCTTATAGAATTATTATGTATGAAGATAATAATAAACAAATTTGGATTGCTGTTTTAGATGTTGGCTCATTACTTCAAGGTAATAAGAATATAGACCCTGATGTAAAAATGCAAGTCCTTAAAATTCAAGAAAGTTTATTAAAAATAATGAATTTTGGAGCATATGGTATTGAAAATTAAATTTTTTAAATTAGGGGCTTAGTATATACTATAGTGTCCATTAATTCAATTCGATAATAGACCTCTACCCTTCACCATGTTAAATCATGGTTTTTATGGTAATTACTCACTCCTCCTTAAATAAGGAGTTTCGCAGAAATTTCATAATGTTCACGGAACTTCCATATTCCGTGAACCAATTAATTTCTGGTAGTCTTGTAATATGTAGTGTTAAACCTAGGTCTTTGAGACCTAGTAGATTTTTTGAAGCTATCACTACTTTGTTTGGGATAATCACAAGGGATACTCGTACAAATCATTATTTTATGTAGGGAAATTTTTTATGGTTGCCCTCGACTTCGACTCTTTGCCTCTCTTTGTAGTTATAGTCAGAAATTTTTTACTTTAAATCCGGTTTAAAACTCAAAAATTTTGGTAGCACCTGTTCACTGACTAATTTATGTAAATATTTAAGTTCTGGATATTTAGCACTCACTTCTACTATATAATTCAAAGTTCTAGGAATATCTTTTAAATACCCAGATTTACCATCTCTATGATATAAACGAGCAAAAATCCCACTTGCTTTTAAATGCCGTTGAATACCCATTAAATCAAACCAACGTAAAAAATTATCCTTATTGATTGATTTAAGCATATTATTTTGGTATATTAGAATATAGTAATATTCTAACCATCCATGCAATTGTTTTTGTGGCCAACTGATATAACAATCTCGCAATAAAGACACTAAATCATAGGTTATTGGGCCAATAACTGCATCTTGAAAATCTATAATTCCTGGATTATTTTTAGGAACAATCATTAAATTGCGAGAATGATAGTCACGATGAACAAAAACTTGAGGTTGCGAAAGAGCAGATTCGATAAGTATCTCGAAACACGTTGCTAATTCAACCTGTTGAGTTTCAGACAATGACAAATTTAAATGCTGTTTAACTAACCAATCTGTAAATAAATTCATCTCATTGCATAATAAATTATAATTATAAGTTGGTAAATTATTGCTGGAGGTTTTGACTTGCATGGTAACTAAAGCCTTTAAAGCATCTTTATACAAATAATCCGCTTGCTCTTTGGTCAAGTTTGGTAAGTATAATTCTGAGCCTAAATCAGTTAATAATAAAAAACCTTGTGTAAGATCACTGGCTAATATTTTAGGAACATTTAATCCACTTGTTGCTAAACATTGAGATATATTAACAAAAGGTTGACAATCTTCCTTATCTGGTGGTGCATCCATAACAATATGTTCGACACCGTTTACAACGACCCGAAAGTAACGCCGAAAACTAGCATCGTTGGTAATCGCTACTAGTTGAGGCTCAGGAATATTTAATTCTGTTTGTAACCAATTTTGTAATGTTTTAATTCGTTCAGGCATATAGTTATTAAATTAAGATTTAAAGTTAGCAAGATTAATTATTTTAAAAAAGATATAATTATGACCATGAAAATTGCAAGCATTTTATAAGTCATTAATTTTTTGTTCTCAATCTTCTTGTTGATTACAATTAAGTTAAGGATTTGTGTTAAATTGTCATTATCGTGAAAATATGAACTTTTTTAATATTAAAAAAACTTGACTTTTTTACAATACTTGACTACAATACTCAAGAATATAATGGAGGAAATATTATGTTACATAAATTACCTTTAAATCAAACTCTTACTATTCCTGGTTCTAGTATTGAAAACTATTCACAAGCAATTAAAACTATTCCCATGCTAACTGTTGAACAGGAACGTGAATTGGCTAAAATATTACAGGATAATAGTGATTTGGAAGCAACTAGCGATTTGGAAGCAGCTAAGGTTTTAGTTATGTCGCATCTACGTTTTGTGATGCACATCGCAAATAGTTATCGTGGTTATGGATTGCCTCAGGCTGATTTAATTCAAGAAGGTAATATTGGATTAATGAAAGCTGTTAAACGGTTTGATCCAAGTTTTGGAGTGCGTTTAGTTTCATTTGCTGTCCATTGGATACGAGCTGAGATTCATGAATATATTTTACGTAACTGGCGAATTGTTAAAGTAGCAACAACTAAATCACAACGCAAATTATTTTTTAACCTACGAAGTGCTAAAAAACGTTTAGGTTGGTTGACGCAAGCCGAAGTTGAAAGAGTCGCTGAAGATTTAGGTGTTAGCACCAAAGATGTACGAGAAATGGAAAAACGCCTTAACAGTCATGATATATCATTTGATGGTCCATCTGACAGTGATGATGAGGAAGGAGAAACATATGCACCATCTGGTTATTTAGAAGATAATCGTTATGATCCAGCTATTTTAGTAGAGCAATATAATTGGAAAGATCGTGGTTATGGACATTTATATAATGCAATTAAAAAGTTAGATTTGAGGAGTCAAGATATTTTACAAAAACGTTGGTTAAGTGATAAAAAGGTTACTTTGCAAGAATTGGCTAAAGATTATCAAGTATCGGCTGAACGTATACGGCAAATTGAAAGTAATGCAATTAAAAAATTAGGTAAAAATATTGCGTTTTTATTATAGTGATATATTTATTAACTTAAGAAAAATTCAATATAAAATAATCTACTTTCCTCGTTATTAATGGCTTTGGACGTTAAAAATCTGTTTGCTTATGTTTATTATAATTGGTAGATTCAATTGTTAATGAAAGTCAAAATTGTTCTACCAAAACTATATTAATATTTGATATTTCTTTTGAATTTAATTAATAATTAAGCATTAATAATTAACAATTGCTATTAAAAAAAATGAACCATCCACCTACTGTAATAGTTATTGCCGGTAACGACCCTTCTGGTGGAGCTGGTTTATGTGCAGATATTCAAACACTTGCCCAACATGGTTGCCATGCCGCTCCAGTTGTTACTTGTACCACCACCCAAAATACTTCTCATGTATTGGCAAGCCTACCATTAGCCGGAAATTTGGTCGCTGATCAGGCTACAACTGTTTTACAAGATATGACAGTTGCTGCTTGCAAGATAGGTTTACTTGGTAACATTGAAATTGTTGAAGCAGTACAATCAGTTTTGCAGAATTACCCTAACCTACCTATTATTCTTGATCCAGTGTTGGCATCTGGTGATGGAAAAACTCTGACTCAAAAAAATATCTGTGCTGCAATTGTGAGTAAAATTTTACCATTGACAACTATAATTACTCCCAATAGTTTGGAAGCTAGGCTTTTAACCAATGAAAATAATCTTGATACTGCTGCTCAAAAATTAATTGAATATGGTTGTAAACATGTTTGTATAACTGGTACTCACGAAGAAACTGACATGGTTATCAATACTTTGTATGGAGAAAAATCATGGACTTGGACTCGTTTACCACATAGTTATCATGGCTCTGGTTGTACATTTGCGTCTAGTTTAGCTGGAAATATAGCTCAAGGTGAAAATATAACAACTGCTGTGCTTAAAGCTCAACATTATACTTGGAACAGTTTACAGCAAGGTTATAAACCCGGTCATGGCCAGCATTTACCCATGCGAGTTAAGATTGTTGTTGACTAATCTGCTGGGTATTTAAGTTTTTTTCTGAGATTATTGTGCTTAATTTGAACGAGCAAGCTACTTTGCTTAAATTAACTGGGTGACGGTGTGCGGAACATTGAGTATAAACAATTATTTCACCGATACAACCAAACTCGCATTAACGACATTAATTTATCTGAATCAACTGGTTTAGCCAAATAATCATTCGCACCAGCTTCAATACATTTAGCTTTATCATCTTTCATGGCTTTAGCAGTTAAGGCTATGATAGGTAATTTACGATATTTCATCTGTTTACGAATCTCTTGCATGGCTTCATAACCATCCATTTCTGGCATCATAATATCCATCAATACAATTGCGGTATCACTGTGTTTTTCCAATAATTCCAAACCCTCTTGGCCATTGACAGCACACACAGTTTCCATATTATTCTCTTCCAATACAGTCGCTAATGCAAACACATTACGCACATCATCATCAACAATTAATATTTTTTTATTTTTTAGGATAGCTTCCTTGTCATGCACCATATGCAACATATCACGCTTGTTATCTGGCAATTTGGCTTCTATTTGATGCAAAAATAAGGTTGTTTCATCCAATAAACGTTCAGAAGAACTAACGGATTTAATTGGTATTGCATCAGAACAACGCATCAATAAAATTTCTTCTTCGGTGGTCAGCTCACGGTCGGTATAGACAATAATTGGAGTTTGACAATGAGTTCGATCTTGGTGCATCATTTCAAGCAATTTACCACCAGAACCTTGTTCTATATCTATGTCAAGAATAATACAATCATAAGGAACAGTTTGTAAATTTTGAAATGCAGAGTCAATTGTTAATTCCTGTTGAATTTGAACCCCTTCTTCATTAATTAATTCAACAATTTTCTGTCTGTGCAAGTCAATATCTGCCACTATTAATAAATTTTTAACCGTCCTAGTTAAAAACTGTTCTATTCGCTTGAAAGCATCAGTCAATTTTTCCATGCTCACTGGCTTAAGCAAATAACCAATTGCTCCCATTTTTTTAGCATCTATACTTTGGTCAGCAGCAGACATAAAATGGACTGGAATATGACGAGTTTCTGGATTGTCTTTCAACCTTTCCATCACATTCCAACCATTCAATTCAGGCAAACCAATATCTAAAATAATGGCACTTGGTTTATATTGTTCAGCCAATTGCACACCAGTTATACCATCCTCAGCTAAAAGATGTTTAAAACCTTTTTCAATAGATAAATCAGTTAAAATCTTAGAAAATTTCCTGTCATCTTCAATAAACAAAATGAATTTATCACCGGGTTTTAAATCGTCTCTATCATCTGGAATTGGCTTCGGTTTTGGTAGAGATTCCGACTTAACTGATGGGTAGTTTGATTTATTTAACAATGATTCTTCTATTGAAGCTGATGCCAATGTAACAGTTTCTAACTTTTCTGATTCTGCTGATTCAGGTAGATACAAAGTAAATACACTACCATTATCATCGCTGGTTAAAGTTAGCTCTCCACCCAATAATCTTGCCAATTGACGGGAAATAGATAAACCTAAACCAGTTCCACCATATTTTCGACTGGTAGAACCATCAGCTTGTTGGAAAGCTTCAAAGATAGCTTGCTGTTTATTTTTTGGAATTCCAATACCACTGTCTATAATTCTGATAGCAATAGTTTTATTAAGTTCTAATTGTTTGCCTCCTATATTGGTTGGAACTTCAGATGGATGTTGAACAATGATTTTAATTGAACCTTTGTTAGTAAATTTGAAAGCATTGGACAGTAAGTTGTTGATAATCTGTTTAACACGCTGACTATCAGTATGTTGAGTTGGATTAACATCAACGTCAATAGTAGTGGTAAATTCCAGTTTTTTATTATCAGCAATTGGTTGAAATTTTTGCTCTATTGTTGTTAATAAGTTAGGCAATGATATATTTTCCCATTGCACTTCAATCTTACCAGCTTCAACTTTGGACAGGTCTAAAATATCGTTGATAAGGGTCAGTAAATCCTTACCAGCACTGTTAATAGTTTTAGCATATTCAATCTGTTTTTCGTTCAAAGTACCTGGTTTATTATCTGCTAATAATTGAGCTAAAATAAGCAGACTATTCAATGGAGTACGTAGTTCATGTGACATGTTAGCTAGAAATTCTGATTTATACTTACTGGCTAATTCTAACTCCTCCGCTTTCAAGCTAATTGCTGCTTGAGTTTTTTCCATTTCAACTTGAATCTTTTCCATCTCAATCTGATTAGTTTCTAAAGCTTGATTTTTTTCTTGAACTTCAACTTTCTGTTGTTCCAAACTACGAGTTTGTTCTTCAAGTATTTCATTAGTTTGTCGCAATTCTTCTTGTTGAGATTGCATTTCCTCAGATTGACTTTGTAATTCTTCTGATTGACTTTGTAACTCCTCATTAGTTTGCTGCATTTCTTTTTGTTTTAATTGCAATTCTTCGGATTGCTGTTGGCTTTGTTTAAGTAAAGCTTGCATTTTAGTTCGTGAATTGGCAGTATTCACCGCTATACCAATATTTGCCATAACAGTTTCTAAAAATTTGCGTTGTATCTCCGTCAATTTCGTAGCAGAACCAATTTCAATAACACCTTTTAACTCGTTTTCATATAAAAATGGCAATAGTAATATGTGACGAGGCAAAGCTCCAGCTAAACCAGAACGGATAATTAAGGGGCATTCTTCTGGAGTTTGAAGCACTGAGATAACCTTCTTTTCCAGAGCTGCTTGTCCAACTAAAGATTCTCCTAAACCAAATTTATTAGGTGTATTTTCATTAATAGTGTAAGCATAACTAGCTATTATTTGTAATTTATCATCTTGTTTTAACAAATAAAATAATCCAACTTGTGCTTCTACATAAGTAGTTAAAAAAGGTATAACATTTTTAGCTAATTCAATTATTTCTTGTTCGCCACTAGTTTTTTCATTTAATTGAGCTTGGCCAGTTTTAAGCCAATCTTCTTGTTTATTTTTAGTAGTAACTTCTGTTATTTGATTCAGAAATTTATTAAGAGCCCGCACAATGGAAATACCATTAATTATGCCAAATAACAAAGCTGATACAGTTACTATTAACACAATAAGCAAAATATTTTTTTCATACTGATTTGCCATAATAAGTGATTTTTCAGTAAATTTTTCAATTTGTATAACAGAATTGGTTAATTCTTCATCCAATTCGTCCTCCAATAGCTCTACCGTTTTGATAAGGTTATTTAATTCAAGCTTTTGTTCTTTACCAAGCATATGAAATATTTTTGTTACTTGCTCAACATATTTTTTATGTTTTTGTTTGGCATCAGTTGTTAGTTGATTTATTTTATTAGCTTTTTTAACTGCTCTTGTATTTTCAGCAAAGTTACTTAATACCTTAGTGACAATAGTGGTAGTGATTTCAAAATCATCATTAATAGTTTTATTTAACTCAAAAAAAGCTTGTTTTGTTTCAGCAATATGTTGAGAATTTTCAGAAATATGTAAAACTCGTTCAAATAAAATTGCTTGCTTGAGTTGATTGATAGTTATTCGAGTTAGAACTTCAGTTAGGGGCATATCCTCTTCAACCATTTCTTCGAGTTCATAACCAATTTTATTGATTCCAATCAGGCTTGTTCCACCTATTGTGAATATAAGCAACAATAGTAAAATGATTGTTATAGCAACTTGAGTAGTTAGTTTTAAATTTTTAAAAATGTTCATAAGTTTTGTTCAGTAATAACTTAATTTATGTTGAGCAATCAGATATTTTTACCTAGTTCCCAACGTCTTCGCTCATCGTTATACACAAATCAAAAATATCGAATGTAGGGTGGATAAGCGAAGCGTCATCCACCTGTTATATGTGGTTTGGTGTATGACGCTACCGCTTATACACCCTACAATAAAATCAAGTACTTAAATACTTGTGTATAACGATGAGACGAGACGTTGGGAACGAGATAATATTGCTCTGCGATATTCCTTTTATCTGTTGCAATTCTTGTACTCACCGATACAACCAAACTCGTATCAATGACATTAATTTATCTGCATCAACTGGTTTCGCCAAATAATCATTGGCCCCAGCCTCAATACATTTAGCTTTATCATCTTTCATGGCTTTGGCGGTGAGAGCAATGATAGGTAATTTACGATATTTTGGCTGTTTACGAATTTCCCGTATCGTTTCGTAACCATCCATTTCTGGCATCATAATATCCATCAAAATTATGGCAATATCATCATTTGATTCTAAATTTTCCAAAGCTTCTTTACCATTGAACCCACAAATAACCTCAGCCTCGTGGTTTTCTAATATCGTAGCTAATGCAAAGATATTTCGTTCATCATCATCAACAATCAAAACCTTTTTATGCTTCAAAATAGCCTTCTTATCATGCACCATGTGCAGTATTTCACGTTTATCATTAGACAAATTGTTTTCTATTCTATGCAAAAACAAAGTTACTTCATCAATTAAATCTTCTGGTAAAGTAACGTATTTAATTGGAATGTCATCAGAACAAGACTGCAATAAAAATTCCTCTTTTGAAGTTAACTCACGATCAGCATAGACAATAACTGGTATTTTGCAGGAAATTTCTTGTTTTTCTTGCATTTTTTCTAACATTTCAGCACCAGAATTTTGTTCTAAATCCAAATCTAAAATAACACAATCATAAGTTGTTACTAATAATTTTTGACAAGCATCATTGCTGGTTGTGGATATTTCTATTTGTAAATCTTTATCGGCTATTAAGTCCATAATTTTTTGTTGATTGGATTCATTATCCGCTACAATCAACATGTTTTTAACAGTTTTAACCAAAAAAGCCTCAATTTTTTGGAAAGCTTCTGTCAATTTTTCCATGCTTATTGGTTTGACTAAATAACCAATTGCTCCCATCCTTTTAGCAAATACACTGCGGTCAGTAGCAGACATAAAATGAACTGGAATATGACGAAGGTCTGGATTATCTTTCAGTTTGTCCATCACAGTGAAACCGTCCATTTGCGGTAAATCAATATCCAAAATTATTGCTTTTGGTTTATATTTCGCAGCTAATTGAAGACCAGTTACACCATCATCTGCCAATAGGCATTTAAATCCATTATCTTTAGCTAAATCTTTAAGAATATTAGAAAATTTAGAATCATCTTCTACTATAAGGATAGTTTTGTCATTAGATGATAAATTATCTCTATCATCAGAAGTAGAAGTCTTTTTAGGGGATTGGAATTCTTCTGTTAATAAAGGTGGTTCAGTTTGCAATGAAGGCTGTGGGACAGATTCTTGCTGTGGAAGCTCTTCCTGTGAAATGGGTTCTTCCGATGAAAATGATTTCTCATGTTTTTCCGGCAAGTATAAAGTGAAGGTACTACCTTTATTTTCTTCACTAGTTAAGATCAATTCCCCACCCAATAAACGAGCTAACTGCCGAGAAATAGATAAACCTAAACCAGTACCGCCATAACTTCGACTAGTTGAACCATCGGCTTGTTGGAAAGCCTCAAATATGCTTTGTTGCTTGTCTTTAGGAATTCCAATTCCACTGTCGGTCACGCTTATGGCAATAGTTTTACCTAACTCTAATATATCTATATTAAAAGGAATTTCATTTGGGCGTTGCACCATTAAATTAACGTCACCTTTACTAGTGAATTTAAAGGCATTAGATAGCAAGTTATTAACAATTTGTTTAATACGTTGACCATCACTAACTAAAACTGGAGGAATATTATCCGCAATAGTTAGATTGAATCCAACATTTTTATTATCTGCAATTGGGATAAATTTTTGTTCAATTGAGGTTAATAAACCGTTTAATGACACATCTTCCCACTGTACTTCAATTTTACCTGCCTCTACTTTAGACAGGTCAAGAATATCGTTGATTAAAGTTAGCAGATCATTGCCAGCACTATTAATAGTTTTGGCATATTCAATCTGTTTTTTATCCAAATTACCAGATTTATTTTCTTCCAATAATTTAGATAAAATAAGTAAACTATTCAAAGGAGTGCGTAATTCATGTGACATATTGGCTAAAAATTCAGACTTGTATTTACTAGCTAATTCCAATTCTTCGGCTTTAAGAGTTATAGCAGCTTGAGTTTTTTCCATTTCAATTTGAGTTTTCTCCATCTCAATTCGATTGGTTTCCATAACTAGATTTTTTTCTTGAATTGTTATTTTTTGTTGTTCCAAGTCCTTTGTACGTTCTTCAAGCACCTCATTAGATTGGCGTAACTCTTCTTGTTGAGATTGTAATTCTTCGGATTGACCTTGCAATTCTTCATTAGCTGTTTGTAACTTTTCTTGTTGGGATTGCAATTCTTCTGCTTGTTGCTGACTTTGTTGGAGTAATTCCTGTGTCTGAAAACGTGATTTAGCAGTATTAATTGCTACCCCAACAATTGACATTGCTTGAGTTAATAGCAATTTTTCATTTTCAGTAACAGTTTTAAAAGATGCAAATTCAAGTACAGCTTTCAGCTTACCTTCATAAATAACTGGTTGAATAAGCAAATTGTTTGGTAGTGCTGCCCCTAAACCAGAGTTGATATGCACGTTATAATCTGCTGGAACCTTAGTTATGTGTAGCTGTTTCTGTTCCAAGGCTGCTTGTCCAACTAATCCTTCGCCAGTTATAAATTCATGTTTAATACCTTTCCGACTAGTGTAAGCATAACTACTAATCAGTTTTAATTTATCTTGTTCACCACATAAGTAAAACAAACCAACTGACATTTGCAAATAATTAGCTAGCAATGTTATGATATTTTTTGCCAATTGGGTCATATTCTGTTCACCACTAACAGTGTCATTTAATTGAGTTTGCCCAGTTTTTAACCAATTTTGAGTTATATTTTGATTGGTTGCTTCCATCAATTTATTTGCTGTAGTTTCCAATGCGGTTTTGATTTGAACAAAGTCACCCTGATATTCAGCCTGAGTATTTACAGTCTGGCCCTCTGCTAGTTTTTGCGAAATCTGTACTATATCTATAACGACTGTGTTTAAGCTTATTAATGCAGTTTCCATGGAATCTTTTATCTGCATAAAATCACCTTGATATTCTGCATTTGGTTTAACTCGTAAATTGCCAATAGCTAAACCTTGGGAGATTTGTACAATGTCTTTAATAACTAAATTTAGGCTAGATAAAGCAGTTTCCAGAGCATCTTTTATTTGGCTAAAATCCCCGTTATATTGTGTATTAATTTTGGTTCCAAGATTACCTGCCGCTAATCCCTGTGAAACTTGTACAACATCTGCTATAACCAAGCGTAAATTAACTAAACCGGTTTCTAAAGAATTTTTTATTCGGCCAAAATCACCTTGATATTCAGCTTCGGGGATAACGCTCAAATCACCGGTAGCCAATCCTTGTGACACGGAAGCAACATCATCAATTATTTTACATAAATTAGTTATCATCTGTTGAAAAGCTGTAGCCATTTGACCAATTTCATTGCTACTTTCTTTAACATCAACAGTTAAATTGAGATTACCGTTTGCTAATTGGCGAGCAATATTGGTCATATTTTGGATTGGTTTAGCCAGACTATTACTAAATAAAAAAGCTATTATTACAATTAAGATAACTCCAATACCAATAATACCGAATAACCAAATTAACATTTGTTGGGTAGCAGCAAAGGCTTCCGCTTCATCAATTTGACTAATAACTGACCAATTGACACCAGAAATATTAGTTGGTGTATATGCAACTAAGGTTGACTTATCTTGATAATCAATGGTTGTTAGTCCAGTTTGACCAGTACTGGCAGCACGAGTTGCCGCATTATCAATTTTTTGTTTAATAACAGTATCTTCTTGAAAACGGGAATTTGAACGCAATAAAAAATCATCAGTACTAACCAGTATGGTTTCCCCAGTATCACCTAAACCAGTTTGTTCTTGCATAATGGCATCAATTGACTGCATTGAAAGTTGAAAAATCAATACTCCAATTAATTTAGTGTCGTGAAAAATTGAGGAAGCGACAAATGCTGCCGGTTTTTTAGAGGCTTCATAATAAGCAAAGTCTTCCAATAAAGTTACATCACGATTGTTTGCTTTTAATATCTTTTGGAAAACATGAGCAATACTTGTATTAGCATAAGGACCATTGATTAAAGAAGTGGTAAAATCGGCTTCTTTGCCAACACTGTAGATAATAGTTCCAGTATCTGGTTCTACTAAAAAAATATCATAGTATTGATAGGCATCCCTGTATTTTTTTAAGATTGGATGGTATTTAGCATGGATAGCACTATAATCGCTGTTATCATTTGCATCTAATAAGTCTGGTTTACCTTGATATAAAGGACGGTATTGTTGCATTGTCTTTGCTTCTGTATGCAAATCTGTACCTTGATTATGTAAGGTTTCCTCAAAATCTTTAACAGCATTAATAATAGTTGGATTTTCAGATAAAACGGTTATATCGGCCAAACGTTCATCAAAATAATTCGTTATTTGTTTGGCTTTAATATCACGCAATGCAACTAATTTACTAGTTATTTCAACTTGTAAGGCGTTTCTGGCCTGAGTATAAACTAATGTTCCAACAATAATAAGTGGGATAAGTGAAATAGCAAGAAATAGCAAAACAAGTTTGCCTCGTAAAGAATAGAAAAAACTGATATTTGTTTCAGAAAGTGACGATATATTCATTGATTAATTGCTCAATTTGTAATTGTATGTAGAAATGAAAAAATGTTAATATACTCAACACATAATTATAATATATTATGTTAGAGTTACAAAATTTTATTGAAATTGAATAATTGTATTCAGTTTTTTATCTTAACATTTTAATTAAGGAATGCCACTATTATGAATTTTTTTGATAATTTTAAAGTAGGTACTAAAATTTCTTCTGGTTTTATTATTATATTGATTTTAATGGGAATAATTGGAGGAATGGCTATATTCCAATTTTCTCAGATTAAATCCACCGTTACTAATTTAGCCGATAATTTTGCTAAAGATCAGTATTTAGCCGAACAACTGGTTACACAAATTTTGTTAACCCGTTTTTATGCTAATAAGTATATTCGAGATCATAAAGTTGAAGATTTAGATCGTTTTAATGAAGAATTTGCCAATTTTGAAAAACTGCTGGTTGAAGCTGATATTGAAATCACTAAAGGTGAACGAGTCAAAATGCTCGCAGAAATTAAAGCCGGAGTTGAAAAGTATGGTAAAAATTTTAGTCAAGTAACTAAATTTGTAGATAAACGCCATGATACATTATCTAAGATACTTGATATTCAAGGGCCATTGGCGGAACAAAAACTAGAGCAATTGCGTGATAGTGCTTTCAAAGCAGATGATGCCATTGCATCGTTCTATGCGGGTAATGCTCAACGGGCTTTGCTATTGATGCGTTTAGATGCTTTTAAATATCTTGACAAAGGCGATATAAAATGGGTAAAAAAATTTAATGAACGTTATCAAGAAGCACAATCGGCCTTTAAACAACTTGATAAAGAACTGCAAGACCCAACTCGACAACAATTGGCTGAATCAGCTAAAGAAATCATTAATAAATATCATCAAGGGTTTATTAGTTTACAAGCTGATTATAAGAAACAAAATCAAATTATTGAGACTCAATTAAATGTTATTGGCCCCCAAGTACGTAAAACGGCTTCTAAAATGTCAGATAGCGTGACAGTTGATTTTGATGCAACTAATCAAAAAACCCGTACTTTAGTTGATAATACTCGCTGGCAACTGTCTATTACTATGTTTGTAGCTATTTTGATAGGCATAATTCTTGGTTGGTTCATAGCACAGAGTATAACTGTTCCATTGGCAACGGTTATTGAGATGAGTAATAAAATGTCCAATGGTATTATGGCCCAAGATATTCAAAATCTAACCAAAGTAAATAGCATAATTAATCGGCAAGATGAAATCGGTAATATCGGTCGTGCTTATGACACTTTAGCTGATTATTTTAAAATGATTATTGAAGATATTGTACAAGTTTCACAAAATTTAGCTAATGGAAATCTACAAGCTATGCCGGCAGATAAATATAAAGGTGATTTTGTAAAAATAAAAGATTCTATGGAAACAGCTTTATTTAGCTTAAGTCTAGTAATTAAAGATATAGTACAAGTATCTCAAGGACTAGCTGATGGTGATTTGCGTACTACAACTAAAGCCGAATATAAAGGTGATTTTGTACAAATAAAAGATTCTATGGAAATTGCATTATCCAGTTTAAATAAAGTAGTTAAAGATACCGTACAAGTTTCGCAAGGACTAGCTGACGGCAATTTGCGTGTTATTCCCAAAGCTGAATATAAAGGCGATTTTATTAAGATAAAAAATGCGTTAGAAACAGTTCTTTTAGCTCAGTCGCAAGTTATCGAAGATATAGTACAAGTTTCGCAAGGATTGGCTGATGGTAGCAAAAATGTGGTAGCAAAAGCTGAGTATCTAGGTGATTTCATGCAAATCAAGACTGCTTTAGAAACTGCGGCAAATAAGTTATCAGAAGCTATGGCTCAAAATACCATTCAAGATTGGTTAAAAACTGGTCAAACAGAACTGAGCAAAAAAATAAGTGGAGAGCTGGAAATAATTGACTTAGCTAAGAATATTTGTGATTTTTTAACTACTTATTTAGAAGCACAAGTTGGAGCATTTTATATTGTTGAAGAGGAAACTCAAATTAAGCTAATCGCTAGTTATGCCTATGAACAACGTAAAGGTTTACCTAATGAATTTCAGCTTGGAGAGGGGTTAGTTGGACAGGCAGTTTTGGAGAAACAGAAAATTTTAGTGACAGATGTACCAGAAAATTACATAAGTATTCAATCTGGAATTGGTGAAGCTGTTCCCAGAAATATTTTAGTTATGCCATTTATGTATGAAAATAGCGTGAAAGGTGCAATTGAAATTGGCTCTTTCCATGAATTTACTTCAACTCAATTGGAGCTATTAGAACAAGTAATGCCTAATATTGGGATAACCATGAATACTGCGGAATCTCGTACTAAGATGCAGGCTTTGTTGCAGAGTGAAAGTTAAAATATTCCGCTTAAAAATATGAATGGTTATGTAGGATGTACTGAAGCCGGGTAGGGTCGGTGTAACAACGTGAAACCGACCATTATGATATAAAACAAACATATAAATTATTAATTGTACTGTTTGGTCGGTTTCATTTTATTGCACCGACCCTACCATAACTACATAACTTAAAACCTACGAGGTTTCCAAAACCTCGCAGGTTTCACACGAATGTATATTAATGATGTGCTTCTACACCACTTATCCATAACTCCCCTTGATTTTTAATCTTAACCTTTTAATTAAGGAATACCAGTATGAAATTTTTCAATAATCTTAAAGTTGGTACCAAAATTATTTTTGGTTTTCTCATTATATTAACATTAATGGTTGGTATGGGAACAACATTATTATTTAGTTTAGATAATTTAAAAAAGGGATTTGTTTTTTTAGTTGAACATGATCAACCAGTATTATCTAATGCACATGAATTAGCCAAGTTAGTTGTAGACATGGAAACCGGTGAACGAGGTTTCTTAATTACCGGTAAAGAAGAATTTTTGGAACCATATAACATTGGAATTCAAGCATTTGATTCGCTACTGAAAATCGAAAAACAATTAGTTAGCGATAATCCATCTCAAGTTAACATATTGAAAAAAATAGAACAATTACATTATGAATGGATTAAACAAGCTGGTGAACCAGAAATTGCTAAACGACGTGAAGCCAAAAAAAATACAGTTAGTGCTGAACATTTGCAAGAGATATTAAAAGCTGGTGTTGGTAAAAATATCTTAGATAAATTACGTGCTGTATTATCCCAATTAGAAACTAATTTAAGAGCAAAAAATGATTTAGAGAGTGTTATTTTAACCATTAAAATTGCTAAAAATATGGTTGATCAAGAAACTGGAGAACGGGGTTTTATTATAACCGGTGTAGATAGTTTTTTGGAGCCTTATTATGCTGGTCATAAACAGCTAGAAATTAATCTTGCAGCCTTACAGTCTCGTTTAACTGTTGCTGATGACTTGAAATTACTTGAACAAGTTAAATCACTTTCTAAACAATGGATAGAACAAGCAGCCAAACCAGAAATTGCTGCCAGACGTTCAATGAACACTAATTCGGTTACTATGAATGACATAATCAAGATGATTCAAATTGGAACTGGGAAAAAAATTTTGGATGAACTAAGAGTTCAATTTAAGTATTTTATTCAAATTGAAAAACAATTAAATATTGAGCGTTCAAGTGTTGCTAAACTTAATGTTAGTTTTGTAAATAATTTAACATTATGGTTGACTGTTATAAGTATGATAATTGGTTTATCACTTGCTGTATTTATTTCTCGTAATATAACTGTTCCACTACAAAAATTAACCATTATGACTAACAATATGGCAATTGGAAATATACGACAAATAATTAGTTTGCAGAATGAAATAAACGAAATTACTATTCGGAAAGACGAAATGGGAGATATTGGAAATGCTTATAATACTTTAGCAACTTATTTTAAAGAAATTATTGAGGATATAGTATCGGTATCAGATGGATTAAAAAATGGTGATTTACAAGTTTCACCTAAAACCCAATATAAAGGAGATTTTGTTAAGATAAAAGATAGCTTAGAAAGTATTTCCTTTAATCTTTTAGCAGTGGTTAAAGATATAGTACAAACTTCTCAAGGATTAGCCGATGGTAATTTGCGTACTACAACTAAAGCCGAATATAAAGGTGATTTTGTGCAAATAAAAGATTCTATGGAAACCGCATTATTTAGTTTAAATAAAATGGTTAAGGATACTGTGCAGGTTTCTCAAGGATTGGCTGATGGCAATTTGCGTATCACCCCCAAAGCCAAATATAAAGGCGATTTTGTTAATATAAAAAATGCGTTAGAGACTGCTTTGTTAGCTCAATCGCAGGTTATTGAAGATATAGTGCAAGTTTCGCAAGGATTGGCTGATGGTAGCAAAAATGTGGTGGCAAAAGCTGATTATCAAGGTGATTTTATTCAAATTAAAACCGCTTTAGAAGCTGCGGCAAATAAGTTATCAGAATCTATGGCTAAAAATACCATTCAAGATTGGTTAAAAACTGGCCAAACAGAACTGAGCAAAAAAATAAGTGGAGAGCTAGAAATAATTGATTTAGCTAAGAATATTTGTGATTTTTTAACTACTTATTTAGAAGCACAAGTTGGAGCATTTTATATTGTTGAAGAGGAAACTCGAATTAAGCTAATCGCTAGTTATGCTTATAATCAACGCAAAGGTTTACCTAATGAATTTCAGCTTGGAGAAGGTTTAGTTGGACAAGCAGTTTTAGAGAAGCAGAAAATTTTGGTGACAGATGTACCAGAGGATTATATCAGTATTCAATCTGGAATTGGTGAAGCTGTACCTAAAAATATTTTAGTTATGCCATTTATGTATGAAAACAGTGTGAAAGGTGCGATTGAAATTGGTTCTTTCCATGAATTTACTTCAACTCAATTAGAATTGTTGGAACAAGTGATGCCTAATATTGGAATTACTATGAATACTGCGGAATCCCGTACTAAGATGCAGGCTTTGTTGCAGAGTGAGAATTAACACATACTTGAAACCGGGTCACTGCCATTTGCGTTAAGGAAAATTTCCTTGTCATTCTCGTGCAAACGGGAATCTAGAATCTCTGGATACCCACTTTCGTGGGTATGACAGTTTAGATATGGGTTTCGGGAAATCCGTTTTACTCCATTCCCGAAACAACTATCAATTAATCATTAACCATTAACCATTAATAATTGCTATATGCAAAACATAACTCCTAAACATAAAATAATTAAGAAGTATTATCAAGATTTAAAGTCTTTTGAACGAATTAATCAGTTACAAGAAGATACGGTTAAACAGGCGTTTCAGCATGTATTGGAATTTTATGCGGGGCAACGTAATTGGACTTTGATTCAAGAGCAAACTATATCATCTATTCGGTTGGATGGAACTGTGTTTGATGATTCTAAGATTCCAAGGGGTTATTGGGAGGCGAAACGTGATTCTGTTGATTTGTCGCCAGCGATTCAGGAGAAATTATATGATAAGGGTTATCCAAAAGATAATATTATTTTTCAAAAGCCAAGCCATGCTATTTTAATTCAAAATGGTGAGGAGGTTTTGGATGTTTCTTTGGATCAGCCGGAAAGTTTGATTGCGGTGGTTGAGAAGTTTTTTGATTATAGAACGCCGGAAAATGAGAGGTGGGATAAAGCGGCGGATGAGTTTAAGGATGTTGTACCTTTGTTGGGGGAGAAGTTATTAAAAATAATAAGGACGGCATTGATTAAAGATAAGCCGTTTAAGAAAGCTTTTGATAGTTTTGCTAATCAGTGTCGGCAGTCTATTAATCCTGATTTGGCTGATGCTGCTATTGAAGAGATGTTGATTCAGCATTTGTTGACGGAGCGGATTTTTAGGAAGTTGTTTGATCATCCTGATTTTGCTAAGAGGAATATCATTGCTAGGGAAATTGAGAATGTTATTGAGAAGTTGACGGCTAAGTCTTTTAATCGTGATGCTTTTTTTGAGGATTTGCAGTATTTTTATCAGGCTTTGGAGTCGGTGGCGGCGACTATTCGGGATTATAGTTATAAGCAGCATTTTTTGAATACGATTTATGAGCGGTTTTTTCAGGGTTTTTCGGTTAAGGTGGCTGATACTCATGGGATTGTTTATACTCCGCAGCCAATTGTTGATTTTATGGTGAGGTCGGTTGAGGAGATTTTGCAGAAGGAGTTTGGGAAGTCGTTGGTTGATAGGAATGTGCATGTTCTTGATCCGTTTGTGGGGACGGGTAATTTTATTACTAGGATTATTCGGGAGTTGGCAAATGGTAAGAAGATGGATTTGAATCGTAAGTATAAGAAGGAGTTGCATTGTAATGAGATTATGTTGTTGCCGTATTATTTGGCTTGTATGAATATTGAGCATCAGTATATGGATTCTATGGGTAGGTATGAGCCGTTTAATGGGATTTGTTTGGCGGATACTTTTAAATTGGCTGATGAGCAGCAGGCGGATTTGTTTGCGAAGGAGAATACTGAGCGGATTAAGAAGCAGAAAGCAACTGATTTTTATGTGATTATTGGGAATCCACCGTATAATGCTTGGCAGGCTAATGAGAATGATAATAATAAGAATCAGACTTATAACACTGTTGGTGATTGGGTGAAAGATACCTATGCTAAAGATTCCAAAGCTACATTGAAAAATTCCTTGTCAGACCCGTATGTTAAGGCTATTAAATGGGCTTCCAATCGTATTAAAAATGAAGGGATTGTTGCGTTTGTTAGTAATAATGGTTTTTTGGATAACATAGCTTTTGATGGAATGCGAAAACATTTGGAACAGGATTTTACTAAGATTTATATTTTGGATTTAGGTGGTAATATTAGAAAGAGTCATGGTAAAACCTCTAATGTCTTTGATATTAAAGTCGGAGTTAGTATTAATTTATTTGTAAAGAATGATTCAGTTAAAAAAGGTATTTATTATGCAAAAATAGACGATTCTTTGAGCAAAGAAGAGAAATTATCTAGTTTAGAAAATCCTGTTGATTGGCAACAAATTATTCCTAATGATAAATATACTTGGCTAACTGAAGGTTTGCATTCAGAATTTGATGATTTTATTCCTTTGGGAACTAAAGAGGCTAAGAAGCAAAAAGGTATTACCGAAGATGTTATTTTTAAAATTTATAGTAATGGAGTAAAAACTAATCGTGATGTTTGGGCTTATAATTTTAACCAACAAATGCTTGAGCAAAATATGCAAAATATGATTGCATTTTATAATCAACAAGTTGAACAATGGTTAAATAAATCTGATGACAAATTAAGTATTGATAATTTTGTTGTGTATAATGATAAACAAATTAAATGGAGTGGTGATTTAAAAATACATCTAAAAGCTGGTAGACTTGCTAAATTTTCTAACGACAAAATAAGAATATCTCTTTATCGGCCTTTTACTCATTCATATCTATTTTTTAACAGAACTATGAATAATAGAGTTTATGTATTTCCCTCAATATTCCCAACTCCAGAAACAGAATTGGAAAATAAGGTTATTTGTGTTACTGGAAATGGTTCGGAAAAACCTTTTACTCCTTTTATTTCAAATATAATTGTTGATTTAAATATGATAAGTCCGGGAGCTGGTGGAACTCAATGCTTCCCCTTCTATACCTACAACGAAGACGGCAGCAATCGCACCGAAAACATAACCGACTGGGCATTGAACCACTGGCAACAACACTACCAAGATAAAAAAATCACCAAATGGGACATATTTCACTTTGTTTACGGTCTACTCCACCAACCCCAATACCGGGAAAAATACTCCCAAAACCTCAAAAGAGAACTACCACGCCTCCCAATGACCGACAACTTCTGGCAATACTCCAAAGCCGGAAAACAACTAGCAGACCTACATTTAAACTACGAAACAGTTGAACCATACGAACTAGAGCTTATAGAAAATCCCAAACATCCATTTAGCCTTGACGTTGAAAAGATGCGACTCTCCAAAGACAAAACCGAGATAATCTACAACAAATTCCTAACCATCAAAGGCATCCCTGCACAAGCCCATGAATACAAACTCGGCAACCGCTCCGCCCTACAATGGATCGTTGACCAATACCGAATAAAAACCGACAAAAGAAGCGGCATCATAAACAATCCCAACCGCAAAGATGATGAAAATTATATACTGGATTTAATTGGGAAAATTGTTACGGTTAGTTTGGAAACGGTAGAAATTGTGGAAGGATTAAAAAACAGCAATATTTCGTAATATCGTAAACTCGGATTTCGTAGGGTGGATAGGAGCGAAGCGTAAATCCACCAAAACCCAAAAACCAACCAAAGCCCAAAAACCACATTTAAACCAACAATATCACCTGATAATAATGAGCTTTTGCGATGTTGTGGTGGATTTCCGCTTCGCTTCTATCCACCCTACGGTTTTTACCACGTTTTTTATAATTTTTATAGTTTTATGCCTTTTTGGAGGAGAAAAATGTCTAATTATCGTAGATTTTATGTTGAGGGTGGCTGTTATTTCTTTACGGTTACTATTGCCAATCGAAAATTAAGTTTATTGACCGACAATATTGAGTATTTGAGAAACGCTTTCCGTGAGGTTATGCAAGCTCATCCTTTTTTAATTGATGCAATTGTCATCTTGCCTGACCATCTCCATTGTATTTGGACTCTACCACCTAATGACTTCAATTACTCCATGCGATGGCGACAAATTAAATCAAAATTCTCCTACCAATTACCACCAACCGAACAACGTTCTTTAAATCGACAAAAAAGAGGAGAACGAGGTATTTGGCAACGGCGTTTCTGGGAACATACCATTCGCAATGAGCAAGACTATTTTCAACATATTGACTACACACACTACAACCCAGTTAAACACGGCTATGTCACACAACCAATAGACTGGAAATATTCATCATTCAATCACAAAATAAACACATGAAAATTCATAAAAAATATAAACCTGTAGGGTGGATAGGAGCGAAGCGTAAATCCACCAAAACCCAAAAACCAACCAAACCCAAAACCATATTTAAACCAACAATATCGCCTGATAATAATGAACTTTTGCGATGTTGTGGTGGATTTCCGCTTTGCTTCTATCCACCCTACGGTTCTTACTTTTGCGATGTTGTGGTGGATTTCCGCTTCGCTTCTATCCACCCTACGAATAACTTAAAATACATTAATTATTAATTGTACTGTTTGGTAGGTTTCATTTCATTGCACCGACCCAACATAACTATATTGCGAGATATAAAGTATTATAAAATTCTCAACTATTCAGAAACTACATCAATATTCAATTTATCAATAAAATGAACAATAAATTCGTCACATACGTCATTCTAACTATAAGTTTGTTTATAGGCTATTTCCTATTAAGAGATGTTGCTTGGCAAGGTACAAAGCAATTACACACATTAATGGAAGTTATTGCTTCTTTATTAGCTTTGTTAATTGGGATAATGGCTTTATTACAATACTATAGTAAAAAAAATATCACTTTTTTATTCATTGGAACTGGTTTTTTAGGAACCAGTTGTTTAGATATCTACCATACAGTAGTCACTTCAACATTTTTTGACTTATATTTTCCTTCCCCACCTCCTTCATTAATTCCTTGGAGTTGGTTAGCATCACGGATGTTTTTAGCATTTTCACTGTGGTTAAGCTGGATAGTTTGGAATAGAGAACAAAAACTCGGTAAAAGCCAAGTTACCAATGAGTCTATTGTTTATAGCATTGCCATATTATTAACAATTGGCTGTTTTATCTTCTTTGCTTTTGTACCTTTGCCCAGAGCTTATTATCCAGAATTATTTTTTCATCGTCCAGAAGAATTCATACCAGCAATATTTTTCTTATTAGCTTTAATTGGTTACCTAAAAAAAGGACATTGGCAAACTAACATTTTTGAGCATTGGTTAGTTTTATCATTGATAGTTAATTTTATGGGGCAAGTTATGTTTATGTCTTTTTCTGGCCACCTGTTTGATAATATGTTTGACAGTGCTCATTTATTAAAAAAAGTTAGCTATATCTGTGTGTTAATTGGTTTATTATGTAATATTTATATTATGTATAAAAACTCTGAAAAATATACCAAACAACTATCTGAAAATAATGAAGATTTACAAATTATGATTAAAGATATTGTTAAGATTTCACAAGGTATAGCTGATGGTAATTTACAAACCACTCCAAAGGCTGAATACAAAGGTGATTTTGTACAAATAAAAGCTTCTTTGGAATCGGCTTTACTAAGTCTTAATTCAGTTGTTAAGGATATAGTGCAAGTTTCTCAAGGATTAGCCGATGGTAATTTGCGTATTACAACTAAAGCCGAATATAAAGGTGATTTTGTGCAAATAAAAGATTCTATGGAAATCGCATTATCTAGTTTAAATAAAGTAGTTAAAGATACTGTTCAAGTGTCTCAAGGACTAGCTGATGGTAATTTGCGTGTCATCCCCAAAGCTGAATATAAAGGTGATTTTGTTAAGATAAAAAATGCGTTAGAAACCACTTTATTAGCTCAGTCACAAGTTATTGAGGATATAGTACAAGTTTCGCAAGGATTGGCTAATGGCAGCAAAAATGTAGTAGCAAAAGCTGATTATCAAGGTGACTTCATTCAAATTAAAACCGCTTTAGAAGCTGCGGCAAATAAATTATCCGAAGCTATGGCTCAAAATACCATTCAAAATTGGTTGAAAACTGGTCAAACAGAACTGAGCAAAAAGATAAGTGGAGAGCTGGAAATAATTGACTTAGCTAAGAATATTTGTGATTTTTTAACCACTTACTTAGAAGCACAGGTTGGAGCGTTTTATATTGTAGAAGAGGAAACTAGAATTAAGCTAATTGCTAGTTATGCTTATAGCCAACGGAAAGGTTTACCTAATGAATTTCAGCTTGGTGAAGGTTTAGTTGGACAGGCAATTTTAGAGAAACAAAAAATCTTAGTGACAGATGTACCAGAAAATTATATAAGCATCCACTCTGGAATTGGTGAAGCTGTACCTAAAAATATTTTAGTTATGCCATTTATGTATGAAAATAGCGTGAAAGGTGCGATTGAAATTGGTTCTTTCCATGAATTTACTGAAACTCAGTTGGAACTATTAGAACAAGTGATGCCTAATATTGGAATAACCATGAACACTGCGGAATCTCGTACTAAGATGCAAGCTTTGTTACAGAGTAAAAATTAAAACTTTCTGCTTTATTCAGGATTACGCCTATAGCAAAATAAAAATAGACATCTTTCCTAAATAGAGCAGTTCTCAAATTGACAAGAGCAGCAACTAATCATCGTTAAACCGTAATTTTTGTGTTTACCTCAATAAACTTCTGGTAGTCCCTACAAACTGATACAGATATATTATCATAATTAAGTACAGCAAATCGTTTGGTTCAAACATTGAAACTCTTTGGTTATGTGGACTGGAGATAAAATATTGAAAATCACAACAGATAAACTTGCTGCTTATTATTGATGCTCTTTCCAAACATTATAACAAATATTACGTACTTACAAATTATTAAAAACACTTTAAACATTGGTTTGTAGGGACTACCAAAATGTTAAACAAATAATTCATTAATTCCTTTTTGCAATCTTTGTATCGCATCAGGTCCTTCTATATCAACAATTTGTTGACTAATAAAACGATTATTTTGCATAATTATAGTGACTTGTTCTCCAAAATAACGCAAAAAATCAAATCCTGCCTCACCATCCTTAAAGTTTAATTCAGAATAATCTTCAGAGCGTTGATTCAACAAGTTAATAAAATCTTTTTTACCTTCTGAATAACCAATATCTATTTGATTATCAGCTAAAGTATTTGCCACATGGATAGCTAAATTTGTAATAAAACTTTGACGTTGTTCAGTATCTAATTGTTCATAAACTAATCTATCTGCAACTTGAATCAAAAAAATTAAAAATTCCTGAATAATTTGTAAACGTTGAGTTTGATCGTTGCTTTCATAACCATTATTTTCTAATTCTAATAAACTGTTAGTTGCTATTTGCCAACTAATAAAACCCACAGCTTTAGCAATATCTTCTATAGATTGTGGTTTAGCACGTTTATTCCATTTACTTTTAATACGCATAGTTATTGAGATTTTTTAGTGGTAAATGCCAATTTTACTTGAGGTTTAGTTTCTTTATAACAATCTGCTAATTGTTTAATTAAAGATTCGGATTGAGAACTTTCGGTTGTTTCTATTTCAACACATAACTGAGACAATTGTTCAGCACCAAAACCGGCCGCAGTTCCTTTTAATTGATGAATATCTTTGTTAATTTGGTCAAAATCTTTGTTTTCAAATGATAAATTAATTTTAATAATTAGTTCATATGAATGTTCCAAAAAATTATCCACCATAACCTCTAAAAATTCAGGACTACGTTTTGAAGTTGCTTTTTTAATTTTTTCAATGACATTAAAATTTAATAAATTTGGCATAATGTTCCTTAAATTATCAATGCCATTAAGTTAAGACTTGGAGTACAAATCTTCAGACTTAAAAAATGGTTAATTTAAATATAAAAATAAACCAAAGCTGAAGCATTGAACTCCAACAGACTTTCCCTTATTTAATGACATTGAGTTTTTGTTATGGAGGTTGGGGAAGATTTAGTTAATTAAGTATTACAATTGAGTTCACGAGTAGCAGCCAATAATGCCAAACGTGCAATAACTCCATAAGCATAAAAACGGTTAGGATAAGCATTCGGAGCTTGGCGATTATCTGGAGTTACACAGGAATTAATACAGGCCAATGGTTCAAACTGCATACCTGGGGCGTTTAAATTTTCATTAATTCCACGCTTAGTATGAACTCGATAAAAACCACCAACAACAAAATGGTCTATCATATAAATAACTGGTTCTGCTACCGCTTCATCATTTCCCCAAGTTTCAAATGTATAAACACCTTCTTGTAAAATAACTTGACTGATGGGTTTACCTTCTTTGGTTTTTGACATACGAGTACGCTGTTTACGATTTAAAGATAGTATTTCATCAGCATCATGAACTGTCATAACCCCCATTCCATAACTACCAGCATCAGCTTTGATGATAACAAAAGGTTTATGGGGAACATCATATTCATTATATTTACGTTGTATATTATTAAGTATAGCATCAACATTATCAGCCAAACACTCATAACCCTCATTTTTCATAAAGTTAAGTTTGCCACAATTTCTGAACAAGGGTTCAATTAACCAAGAATCAATATCAATTTGTTCGGCAAATTCTTGAGCAACTTTATGATAATGAGTAAAATGAGTTGATTTTAAACGAGTCGCCCAACCAGAACTTAATGGTGGGATGATAGTTTGATAAACATCTTCAAAAATAGAAGGACTACCTAAAGATAAATCATTATTCAACAATATAATACATGGAACAAACCCTTCAACACTGATACAATGATTTTTTTTAATTATCGGTTCTAAAGTTAATTTAGTTGATTGTAAATTTATAGTAAGAGGTTCATGTAAATCTGGCAATAAAGAACCGATTCGTACTTTATAACCGGCTTGTTGTAAAATATTTTGCAAGGCTGCTAAACTTTCTAAATAATATAGATTACGAGTATTATTTTCTGCTATCAACAATATTTTATAAGCAGTTTCTTTTAAACGCTCAATTGCAGATTGAACTGCTTGCACACATAATGGTAAAGTAGCTAAATTTAAATTATTAAAACCGGCTGGAAATAAGTTGGTATCTATTGGTGCTAATTTAAAACCAGCATTGCGTAAATCTACCGAAGTATAAAATGGAATTTTGGTATTGTGCCATTGATTACGTAGCCAATATTCAATTTTAGCTTGTTTACCAAGTAAATGTTTCTCTAAATGCTCTAATGGTTCATGCAGAGTCGTGTTAAGATGTGGGGCAATATTTTGATCAGAAATCATGTAATAATTTGTTGTGGAAAAATATATATTGTACAATTAGAATATAGAATAGCAACTATTCTTAAATATTAAGATTATAAATGGTTTATAATAGACATAAATCAAGGAACATTTGGTATTTTAAATTTTTAACTTTTGTTTGTAGGAATAACGGTTAATTAATATTTTTTGATATTTATTAATGCAACATAAGCATTATAGATTTAATTATAATTTTAAAAATCATAAAACTATAACTATGTTAGATATATATCTATAAAATTGCTATCTTGAACATTAAAGTGGTAAACTATAAGAGGATGAACATATCAAAGTATATTAAACGTATTACTTAAGATTCTGTAATAATTAATAAATCAAATGCTATTTGAAATAGTTAATTTGACAAAAATCTGTATTAAATTTAAACTATTATACTAAAATATTAAAAATAGTCTGTTAGGTTAATTAATAACCTAATAAATTTATATTTAAAGCAAGGTTAGATTTATGAGTGATGTTAATTTAAAAAATATAAAAGTAGTTGTCATTGATGACAGTAAAACAATTCGACGCACTGCTGAAACATTGTTAAAAAAAGCCGGTTGTACAGTTATAACAGCAACTGATGGATTTGAATCTTTATCTAAAGTTATGGAAGCAAAACCAGATATTATTTTTGTTGATATAATGATGCCAAGACTTGATGGTTATCAAACTTGTGCATTAATCAAGAATAATCCAGGTTTTAAAAAAATTCCAATTGTGATGTTATCAAGTAAAGATGGTCTGTTTGAACGTGCCAGAGGTAGAATTGTTGGGGCCGAATATTATATGACCAAACCTTTTACTAGAGAAGAATTGTTAAACACAATAAAAACCTATGTAGTAGAAGCTAAAACTGCTAGTTAATTAACATTTTAGAGAGATACATGGCCAATATTTTAATAGTAGATGATTCACCTACAGATGCCGATAAAGTTAAAACAATCTTAGAAAAAGAAGGTTATCAAACTTCAGCAGCAATTAGTGGTGAAGAAGGTATTCAAAAAGCCCAAGAAGTTAAACCAGATGTTGTTCTTATGGATGTTGTTATGCCCGGTTTGAATGGTTTTCAAGCAACTCGTAAGATAACTAAAAATCCAGAAACTAAATCTATTCCAGTTATTATAGTTTCTTCCAAAAACATGGAAAGTGATAAAGCTTGGGCAAAAATGCAAGGAGCTACAGATTTTTTAGTTAAGCCAGTTTCAAAAGATGATTTATTAAATGCAATTAAAAAAGTATTATGACAACATCACCTTATAAATGGTTACAAGACCTTGAACGACGTGCTAAACAAAGAGCTAAAGGTTTACCACATCAATCCACAATTGAACAGATTTGGCGAGGAATCGCTTTTCGATTAGGAAAAATCTATTTAGTTTCGCCTCTTAATGAAATATCTGAAATTATCCCTTACACCCATAATTTAGCTAAAGTTCCGGGAGCAAAATCGTGGATTAAAGGTTTAGCTAATATAAGAGGATTATTATTGCCAATAATAGATTTAAAAGCTTGTTTGGAAGGAGAATCTATTGCAATAAATAATCGTTCTCGTATGTTAATCATCAACCAATCTGGTATTTCAGCTGGATTGTTAGTTGACGAGGTACTTGGCATTAAGCATTTTCCAGAACATCTGATGGATTTAGAGACTCCATGCAAGGATGTTTTGATAGCCCCTTTTGCCAAAGGATTATTTGTCTACGAAAAAGATACATGGACAATATTTGATATGCAAAAATTAACTAACAATAATGTATTCCTTAATGCAGCTCTGTAAACTAAAAAACTAATTAAACACGGTGACTAACATGAATTTATCTTTTAAGGCTTTAGGTACTAAAAATACATGGCTTATTGCTCTTATCATTATCCTATTATTATCATTTGCATCACTTATTTTCGTATTTTCTACATTAGTCAAATATAATCAATATGATGAAGAATATTTAGGCTATGTAACTAAGTTACGTTTGCTTTCTCAGCAAATAACTCAACAAGCTTCTCAGTCTGCTACTGGAAATGAAATTGGATTTAAAAATATAGTTAAGTCTCAAAATGACTATAATAGACTTATAAGCAAACTAACTGATGGTAATCCAGATTCAGGAATGCCTAGTACCCCTGAACAGGTACTACCAACTTTAAGAACTTTAATTAATTTATGGAAAAAAGCTGAAACTAATACTCAAACAAGCATCAAGAATTTGTTATCCACCCAAGAAGCTGTTATTCGACTTTATTCTGAATTAGCAAATTTACGAGACATGACCGTAGACTTAGTTGAAAAAACTGAGCAGATGATTAAAATTATGGTCGATGGAGGAGCTACTCAAGCTCAAGTCAGTTTGGCCACTAGAGAACTTATGTGGTTAGAACGGATTGCTGATAGCATTCGTTTATCATTTATTAATCACTCTGATGATTTAATAGCGGCTGGACAATTAGATGACGCTATTTTGAAATTTGGAGATATTTTATCAATTTTAATGGATGGTAGTGAAGAAGATGCTGATGTAACAGTAATGCCAGTGTCAAGTCCGATGGCACATCAAGTAATTGAAGAATTATATGAATTGTTTAATGAACGAATTGAAAAAATTGACTTTTTCCTAGAAAAATCCGAGGAATTATATAAAGCTAAGGACGCTTTACAAGATATAATAGCACTTAATCCAAAAATCTTAAATAGTATTGAAGATTTACAAAAAAACTATGTGAAAGCAACCAAACAACGCTTAATATCACCATATTTAAGCTATATATTGGCATTTATTGTGCTTGTTCTATTGGTAGTTTGTGGCTACCTTATTATCAGAATTAATAAATCCAGTTCTTTGGAAACTAGCTTGCGGTTAGAAGAAACCCAAGATGAACAGAAACGTAACCAAGAAGCTATTTTACGACTATTGAGTGAAATTTCTGACCTAGCTGATGGTGATTTAACAGTTAATGCTACAGTTACAGAAGATTTTACTGGTGCCATTGCTGATGCAATTAACTTTTCAATTGAAGCATTAAGAGATTTAGTTATTAGTATTAACAAAGTTGCTGTACAGGTTTCCAGTTCAGCTCAAGGAACTCGTTCAACTGCCGGCCAACTAACACAAGCCAGTGAACGGCAAGCTCAACAGATTGCAAAAGCTGGCCAAGCAATTATTGGCATGGCCAACTCAGTTAAAAAAGTATCAGCAAATGCGATTGAATCAGCAGATGTAGCTAAAAAATCAGTAGATATTGCTAGTAAAGGAGCCAAAGCAGTAAGAGATACTATAGCTGGTATGGACTCTATTCGTGAGCAAATTCAAGAAACATCCAAACGGATTAAACGCTTAGGTGAAAGTTCGCAGGAGATTGGAGATATTGTTGGTTTAATTGATGATATTGCCGATCAAACTAATATTTTAGCTTTGAATGCAGCTATTCAAGCAGCTATGGCTGGTGAAGCTGGACGAGGTTTTGCAGTTGTTGCTGATGAAATTCAACGTTTAGCAGAACGTTCAAGTAATGCAACTAAACAAATTGATGCTTTGGTAAAAACTATTCAAGGTGATACTAATGAAGCAGTTAATTCAATGGAACATAGTACGGCAGGAGTTGTATCCGGTGCATCTTTAGCAGAAAATGCTGGTGAAGCATTAACAGAAATTGAACAAGTTTCAGTCCAATTAGCTGGTCAAATTGAAAATATTTCTCAGACTTCACGTACTCAAGCAGCAGTTGCTTCTAATATTTCTGGTACTATGACAATTATTCAGGATATAACAACCCAAACTTCTGATGGTACTAACAAAACTGCTGCTTCTATTGAACAATTGGCAGCTCTTGCTAATGAATTGAAAACTTCTGTATCTGGTTTTAATTTGCCAGATACTGCCAAACAAGAAATTGAAGCAATGAGTGATTCAGTTTAATAATTTAACATCAATATAGAGAAAAAGTTTTTACCTCTCTATTCAAAACAATTAATAATTATGAAGTATTCGGCCCTGACATGGGTAAAAATAACAATTGATGAAAGTTTAAAGCAAACACGGCAAGCTTTGGAACAGTTTGTAGAATATCCTAGTGATACTGCTCCATTGCAACAATGTGTCGCTTGGCTACATGAAATTTATGGAACTCTTAAAGTACTAGAATTACAAACGGCTGCATTATTAGTTCAAGATATTGAATTAACAATTAAAACTATACTAGCTGGTAAAATTGAGAATAATGAAGCGACCTATGATATTTTGATGCGAGCTTTAATTCAATTGCCCAATTATCTAGATCATTTAGCAATTGTACAACGTGACATTCCTTTGGCTCTGTTGCCATTGTTAAATAATTTACGAGCTTTACGAAAACAAAAGCCATTGACAGCTAACAGTTTGTTTACACCTGATTTGACTATTACTGTTCCTCATTTTAAACCAGTTAAATTGACAGATGATAAACTAAAAAAATATATGCAGCAGATGCGAGCTGCTTATCAAAAAGGTTTGGCTGTACTATTTAAAAATCCTAAGCAACCGGCTGAAGGACTAAAATTTATTTATACGGTGATGCAACGTTTACAACAAGCAACTGGAAATGCTCCAATAACTAAAGTTTGGTGGGCTACTGAAGGAGTTATGGAAGCTTTGTTACAAAAAGGTTTAGCTCTTAACAAACCAATCTTAAGTTTATTAAAGCAAGTAGATGGCTCAATAAATCAAGTGATGACGCATGGTAATGCAGCATTAAATATTGCACCACCAAAGGCATTATTAAATAATCTGTTGTTTTTTGTCGCTCAAGCTCGTTCTAAAGGTAAACAAACTGTAACTATTAAAACAGTGTTTCAATTAAATGATTATTTACCATCAGAGGCCGCTTTAGCAGCAGCAAGATTAATGTTTGCTGGACCTGATATTGAGTTAATGAAAGTTGTGGTTACGTTATTGAAGGACGATTTTGCCAGAGTAGAAGAAACTTTAGACATATTTAACCGAGCTGACAATCCATCCATTTCAGAACTTTCTCCATTGGTTACATTGTTACGAGATATGGCTAACACTTTGGGATTGCTTGGTTTATTAGTACAACGTAAGTCTATGTTGACTCAAGCTACATTATTTTTAGACATTACCGAAGGCCGTAAACCTTTAAAAATGCCAACTCTGTTGAAAATTGCCAACGCTTTGTTGAAAATAAGTGCAGCAGTGGATATTTTGTCAGTACAGGGAGTACATGCTAAACAGCGTTTACAGCAAAGCCCAGATACTGAATTTTCTGAAACTCCGCAATTTGGTATTATATTAGGAGTAGCAGTGGACGAAGCTAAAACTGAGTTAGCACAAGTTATTCAACCAATAGTTAATTTTATTGATACCGGAACTCAAGATGATAATTTATTAGAGGTTCCATCTCGCTTAAAACAAGTAGAAGGTTTTTTATCTGTTGCGTCTCATAATAGAGCAGCTAAACTATTAAGATTATGCAATGATTATATAGAACGAGTCTTTATTAAAGAAGCCACTGTACCACCAGAAGATAAGCTAAAATCTTTGGCTGATATTCTTATTGGAATTGAACTTTATTTAGATACTTTGGCTGGTAATCCTATGGATACTAAGGATATTTTAGATGGAACCGAAAAAAGATTATTAATTCTTGGGTAATTCCATAATTTTTTAAAAATAAATGAATAGTTGTTTCGGGAATGGAGTGAAACGTATTTCCCAAAACGATTGCTTAATTTGGATTTCGGGAAATCCACTTCGTTTCATTCCTGAAATAACTGTCAAATATGTGTTGAAGGCAGTAATAATTCCAAAAAAGCTGTTAGCTTTCAAAGACCTAACAGATTTAAAATTATATATTGTAGGGCTATTTATTTTTTAACTATATCCATACTACCTGAAATTTGGAATAAATATTTTTTAGTACAGGACAAAAATTATAGGCTGATGGGTAGCAGGATAACAAAACCCAATAATTTATCAAGTTTTATCAAAATGTTGCTGGGTTTCCATTCGTTCTACTCAGTCTACGTTTAATCATTATAAACCAATATTATTTTTCTCCTACACAAAGATAAATATTGGGCATATTTACTATAAAATTAGGCATCCTTCAAAAGCAGTTGACAGTTGTTTTGGGAATAAAACTTAAGTGAATTTCCCGAAACTGTTACTAAACATGGGTTTCTGGAAATCAGTTTTACTCCATTCCCGAAACAACTTTCACTACTTTTGCATTATGTAAGGATGCCTTAAATTAAGAGATTTAATCGCTTAAGTGATATACATGGAATAATTTCTTAAATTTTGAATCAAGCCTGATAAGTTTTAAAAATTTATCAAGTTCACCAATCGAACTTATTCCTTAAATAATAGGACTTACGCATTGACAAACATAATAAAGTGTGAATTGCATTAAAATCATATATTTATTACAATATAAACTAATTAATTGTCATTCCCACGAAAGTGGGAATCTAGCGATCTCAAAGATTC
>JAUCGL010000279.1 GCA_030378105.1 Candidatus Halobeggiatoa sp. HSG11
CACCAAGAATTAGTCGAAAAGTGCAACGTAAATATGATAAGCATATCTATAAGGAACGCCATCTTGTTGAGTGTTGTATTAGCAAACTTAAACAATTTCGTAGAGTCTTTTCACGCTTCGATAAATGAGCTTATAAATTATATGTATTTTATTCTCTTTGCTTCTACTCTTATCTGGCTTCGCTGAAATGTCAACACAACCTAGGAAAGATGTCTATTCATAGAGACATTCATAAAAATATATTCGTATGAAACCTGCGAGGTTTTGAAAACCTCGTAGGTTTTCTGTGAAATTATTTATCTGAAAAACTATCAGATACTAACTAATTGCTGCCTTTCAATATTTCGGACCGCTTTTGAAAACAAGTGGCTATATTAACCTTATTTATTAGTGCATTCTTATCTGCAACTATCCTGCCATTTTCTTCTGAAATAATATTAACGAGTTTAGTGTTATCTGGAGAATATAACCTTTTGATATTATGGGTTTCAGCAACTGTAGGTAATGTTATTGGAGCAATTATAAATTGGTGGTTAGGACGATATGTAATTATCTTTCAGGAAAAAAAATGGTTCCCATTTAAGCAAAAAGAACTTAATAAGGCTCGTGAAATATTTTTAAAATATGGATTATGGACTTTGTTGTTTGCATGGCTACCTATTATTGGTGACCCATTAACATTCATTGCTGGTGTATTCCGGGTTCCTATAGGGATTTTTACGATGCTTGTTTTGTTAGGGAAAGGGTTGCGTTATGCTGTTGTTATATATTTGTTATTACAGTTTTAATGTTTCTGAATATAATGGATTCTGTTGATAATAAATTCAATAACTAACAAATACATTGTGATGAAACCGATCGTTTTAATTACTTCGATTAATACAAATGGTCGGTTACGCTATGCTTCACCGACCCTACGGTTATTGTCTTATATGAATTAATCTTTTAAGATGCTACTAACATTCGTTCCAAAGCTAGTCGAGCCTGTTCTGTATCTCTTGGATTCACCTTAATTTGATTCACGACTTTGCCAGCAACTAAATTTTCTAAAGTCCACAATAAATGTTGTGGGTCAATGCGATACATGGTTGAACACATACAAACCACCGGAGCCATATAATGTACGAATTTATCTTCGGCTAAACTCTGTTTAGCTAATCGGTCAACTAAGTTAACTTCTGTTCCAACTAACCAGCGACTACCAACCGGTGAATCTTTCACAGTTTTGATAATAAATTCCGTTGAACCAACTGCATCAGATTTTTGACAAACTTCAAAAGGAGCTTCTGGATGTGCAATAACTTTGCCTTCTGGATAACTTGCACGGTATTGGTCAATATGCTCTGGCTGAAACTGTTGATGGACTGAACAAAAACCATCCCATAAAATAATTTTAGCATCTTTAATTTGTTGCTCAGTCAAGCCGCCATTAGGTTTATCAAAATCCCACACTACCATCTGTTCCAACGGTATTCCCATAGCATAACCAGTATTACGTCCCAAATGTTGATCGGGAAAGAACAAAACTTTTTCACGTTGATTGAAAGCCCATTCTAAAATTTTTCTGGCGTTGGAAGAAGTGCAAACAATACCTTCATGCCGACCACAGAAAGCTTTCAAATTAGCAGCCGAATTAATATAAGTTATTGGTGTGATTGACTCATCTGGATTTAAAACGGTAGATAGTTCTTGCCAAGCTTGCTCAACTTTGTCCAAATCAGCCATATCTGCCATTGAACACCCAGCACTTAAATCAGGCAAAATAGCAATTTGTTCTGGAGCCGATAATATATCAGCTACTTCAGCCATAAAATGCACACCACAAAATATAATATATTCTGCACCAGATTGAGCTGCTTGGCGAGATAATTTTAAAGAATCTCCTGAATAATCAGCATGTTTAAAAACTTCTTCACGTTGATAGTGATGCCCTAAAATAACTAAACGCTTACCTAATTTTTGTTTGGCAGCAATTATACGCTCTTCACATTGAGCATCAGATAGTTCTTGATGGATAGACATATTTAATAATTAATATCTGGTAAGTTAATTAACACATGGAGTTATCCATGAGGATTTTCTTGTATATATTCATCTAATTTTTCTATAATGAACTTGCTAATTTTTTTATCTATTTGGCTGCTTGATTCTATAAATTTAGGTATTGCTTCATCATATTCAAATTTTCCTTCTTGGATAAATACTGGACTCATATTTTTATGTGGTGAATATTCACCATCATCAACATGATAATGAGCGAAACCTTTTTCAAAGTCCCAAGATATGACTTTTTCTATTTTTAATCTGTCATAACAGAGCTGAAAATTAAGTATTTTGTTACTGTCAATACCAAACCATACAAATAGATCAAAGTATTCGTCCTGAAACCAATACTTTTTCTTATTTTTTTCGTTTTGACTTATGTTGAATTCTATTAGCATAACTAATATATGCAATTTTTTTGATGTTCTCAATTAAGTTTTATCAACCAATTTTATCGGCGATTATTAACATTTAACCATTTTAAGGAGTTTTGTACAAGACTTCATTATTTAATATGTTGATTAATATTATCTTTATTTTTTGAGTCAGAATTTAACAATTTTTTAATTTTGAAGCTGTTAAATAGGGGGCAAATATTCAGTCAAATAATGTCCATTGAAGTAAATATATATGACTAAAAACTAATTAAATAGGGCTTACACATTGAACAAGACAAACATTTAGTGAAACCGTTTAAATATCGTTCCTCAAGCTCTGCTCTCATCGTTATACATAAGTCAAAAGTATCGAATGTAGGGTGGATAAGCGAAGCGTCATCCACTTGTTATATGTGGTTTGGTGTATGACGCTACCGCTTATACACCCTACAATAAAATCAAGTACTTAAATATTTGTGTATAACGATGAGAACAGGAGTTTGGGAACAATAATTAAGTTATAACTATATAATTTATAGAAAAATTAATGTTTTTTAGCTTTTGTCAATGTATAAGTCCTATATTAATTGACATTTTTAGGTTCTATTATTTTTTGGCGTAAATCTATTGAATATGCTTTTCCTATTTTTATACCTATAATAATATTATTATTATCTTTAAGTATACCATATTATTGGTAATTACTATAATGTTTGGGAATGGTGTGCAGATTATTATCAAGAGAATTACAATAACGCTCCAGTTGATGGCGGCGTATGGCAAAAATCTAGTCAATACCAAGTGTTGCATGGTGGTTCGTGGAACGTCAATTCTATCATTATCCGTGCTGCTATCCGTATAGCATTTCCCGATTAAATAGATTACAGTAATACAAAATAAATAATTGATATTTTTGTAACTTCTCATTACTCACAGGTAGAAGCCTGAAGAATCAGTTCAGGTAATGGGGGGATTTGTGAAGTGCCAGATATTCGATCTTGAGGATAATGCCCTGACAGCCTGACAAAAGAAAGGTAACCATAAGTATTACTTACATAAAAAATTCAGTATGAGTTTTGAGCTGTCCGATTATTAAAAGATTGGTTATTTTTCCATATTTATAAGAAATAGGTTCAGGATCAGGCATACTGGAAAGTGTTACTTTTTTAATAAATTAGGACTTACGCATTGACAAAAGTATTATAATATGAATCATCCCAAAAAACTATAAAAAAGAATCAAATGAGAGAAATAAGTCGTCCATCAACAGCAAATTGCACCTTATCCATGTATATATCTTA
>JAUCGL010000280.1 GCA_030378105.1 Candidatus Halobeggiatoa sp. HSG11
TATAACATGTATAACGAACATTTTGGTTTAAAATATCCTCCTTTTAACATAACTCCAGATACTCATCTATTTTATTCCGGTGCTAATCGGGGACTTACTTTAGATGCTTTAGTTTATGCCGTTAAAAATGGTGAGGGAATTATTAAAGTTGTTGGAGAGGTTGGTAGTGGCAAGACTATGTTGTGTCGTATGCTAGAAGAAAAACTACCCAAAGAAATTGAGGTAGTGTATATCGCTAATCCAAGCTTGCCACCAGAAATGATTTTACATGCTATAGCATTAGAGATGCGTTTGCCAGTCACTCCACAAGAAAATCGTTTGCAAGTTATGCATATTTTACATAACCATTTACTGAAAAAATATTCCAAACAACAACAAGTGGTGGTATTTATTGAAGAAGCACAAGGAATGCCGTTAGAAACTTTAGAGGAAATACGTCTGCTCAGTAATTTGGAAACGACTCGTAATAAATTGTTACAAATAGTGTTATTCGGTCAACCAGAACTTGATGTTAATTTATCAGCAAATAATATTCGTCAATTAAAAGAAAGAATAACTCACAATCTTTATTTAGAAGGTTTAACTAAAAATAATATTCAAGAATATTTACAATTTCGTTTACATGCAGTTGGTTATCGAGGGCCACCAGTTTTTTCTCCACCTGCAATTCGTTTATTAACTAAAATATCTAATGGTTTAATGCGTAGAATAAATATCTTGGCAGACAAAGCGTTATTAGCTGCTTTTGCTGATAGCACGCATATCATTCTTCCTAAACATATTTATTTGGCTGCACAAGACAGTGGTTTTTCTTGTCCGACACGATTTAATAAAAAAGGTTTTATCGGAGTTATATTGATCATTTTTATTGGAATGTTAATACCAGATAAATTAAATACTTGGTTAAATACTGCTGATATTTCTAATATTAACGAAATTGTTGAAACTACTGAGAATACTAAGATTGCTAAAACCATTAAAGTTGTTGAACCTATTGATACTTCTTCCGTTAGTGTCAAAGATACTATTACTCAAACAACGTCTCCGTTACAGCAACGTTTAAAAGCTACAGAAAAATGGTTATTAAATCAACAATATTATACTATTCAAATAATACAAGTAAAAGTTGATAGAACTGATTATTTACAAAAATTTTTAAACAAGCCAGAAATAAAGCCATTATTAAATGATTTGTATATATATCGTACTGATTTATATTGGGAAATTATGTATAGTAAATTTGTTGATACAAAAGAGGCAATGGCAGAAATTGAGAATTTACCAGAAAGATTGCAACGTAATAAACCATTTTTACGCAAAATAGTTGATGTGAAAAAATAAACGTAGAAGCAGGATAACCACAAGGGATAATCCCTACAACATATCACGTAAGGGCCATCCTTTATGGTTGCCCTTTTAATATGATATAATACAAATATGAAACCATACAAAGGCTTAACGCCATATAAAGAACAAGATAAAGATAACTTTTTCGGTCGTGATGCGGAGAAGTTGATTCTGATCGATAAAATTCTGACTCATAAGCTAACTTTCCTATTTGCGGCAAGTGGGGTGGGGAAGAGTTCGTTGTTGCGGGCTGCGGTGTTGCCTGAGTTGAAGCAGCCGGAGCGGATGGATCGAGAGCCGTTGGATGTGGTTTATTATAATGATTGGGTGGGTAATCCTTTGGTTGGTTTGAAAAAGGCTATTGTGAAGGATTTGCAGAAGAAGGGACAGTTGACTGCTGATTATTCGTTGGATGTGGAGTTGGCTTTGCCTGAGTTTTTTCATATTTGTACGGCTTTTACCAGTGATCCGTTGGTGGTGATTTTGGATCAGTTTGAGGAGTTTTTTAATTATCAAAAGTTTAGTGAGTATTTTAAGCTGGTTATTGAGGAGTTGGCGGCGGCGATTCATGATCGGGAGACTGAGACGGTATTTGTGATTTCGATGCGGGAGGATTTTGCGTTGGAGTTGAATGCGTTTAAGGATTATATTCCGACTTTTTTGATTGATAATTTTTATCGGTTGGAGAAGTTGTCGTTGGAGAAGGCTCGGCAGGCGGTAGTTGAGCCGGTGGCTGCGTTGGGTTTTGAGTATGAGTCTGTTTTGTTGGAGCGGTTGTTACAGGATTTGTTGTTGCGGGAGCAGAGGGAGCGTGGTTTGGAGGCTGCGGTTGCTGGGGAGGATTTGCCGCCGATGGTTGAGCCGCCGCATTTGCAGATGGTTTGTATGCAGTTGTGGGATTTGCGGGATGTTGGGAAAGGGTTGATTAGTGAGGAGGTTTTTGCGTCAAGGGGTGGTACTGATGGGTTGTTGGAGGCTTATTTTCTGGATAAGGTTAATAGTTTGTCAGGGGGTGAGCAGAGGTTGGCTTCTTTGGCGTTTGATTTTTTGGTGAATCGGCATGGTACGAAGATGCCTCGGTCGTTGCCGGATTTGGTTGGGTTGATTCGGGTTAAGGAAGGGGTGTTGTTTGGAACTTTGGAGAAGTTGGATAAGGCTCGGATTTTGTTGGGTAAGTTGCGTTATGGTACGGCGAGTGCGGATGGGGTTTTGTGGTATGAGTTGCATCATGATTTTTTCTCGAAGCCGATTTATGTTTGGAATGAGGGTTTTAAGACTCGGCAGCGGATAAGGAAGGTGAGTTTTGGGGTTGGTGCGGTTATTGGGGTTGGGTTGGTGGCTGTTGTGGCGTGGGATGCGTGGGTGAATTATAGTTCGTATCATTTGCGGTTGAGTGTTAAGAGTGGGTTGTCGGATACGGTGGAGGTTTTTCGGGGTGAGGCTGGAAGTTGGGATTTGTTTGGGCAGCAAGGTTTTGTGGGGGAGATGGTTTATGAGCGAGAGGATATTGAGGCGGATAAGTTGTTTGTTGAGCAGTCGGTGGTGGAGTTTGAGGGGTTGAATTCGGAGGTTGTTGGGCGGTTGCCGTTGGCGGATCGGGTTGCGGCTTATTTGGATAATGGGGATTTAGATAAGGCTTTGGATTTGGCTCGGTGTGTTATTTCTGATGAGGATTTGCAGTTGTCAAAAAAAATTCTTATTCGTTTAGCTAGATTTCGTAGTATAAAAACTTTTGGAGTTTTGGAAACAATTTTTAAAGAGAAAATCAGTATAAATTTAAAAGAAGAAATTATTAAAGTATTAGGTAGAAGCCAAAATATAAACAGAACATTACCTTTACTACTCTCTGCTTTACAGGATAAAAATAGAAATATTCGTTATCATGCTGCAATAGAATTAGGAAAATTTGAAAATAATCTTGCACTAAAGCCTTTAATCAATTTATTAAGTGAACAATACGCACCCATACGTAGAGAAGCAGCTATATCATTAGGTAAATTAAAATCAAAAAATAGCATAGTTTATAATTCTTTAATTACTTTACTTAATGATCAAGAACCTCTTGTTCGTCAGTATACAGTAGAAGCATTAGGAAATTTAGGAGGTGATAAAGTAATTGAACCACTAATTGCTAAACTTGAAGATTCAGATTCTAAAGTTTTTAGAGCTACAGTACGAGTATTAATAAAATTGAAAAATAAAATGGCGATAAAAGCATTAGTAAGTTTACCTGACAGCCTGACAAAAGTATAAAAAAAGAGCATAATAGGTTTAATTAACAACCTAAAACAGACATAAATAAAAAATGAAAATCCTTGATCCATTATTAACAACTTTATCAAATTTTCTATCTT
>JAUCGL010000248.1 GCA_030378105.1 Candidatus Halobeggiatoa sp. HSG11
ACTTCTCATGCTATTTTTTTCTTCAGTAACATAATTAACTACACGTTTTCTCAAATCTGTACTATAACTCATTTTTTATTGTATATAATCTATATTAATGGTATGTTTTTATAAGAATCTTACTATACACAATCAAATGGATATGAAATTAGTATAGGTCTTAAATATTGTAAAAAAGTTGGTGCTGATTTTTATGATTTATTTGAATTACCAAATAGTGGAACAGGTATTATATTTGGTGATTTTTGTGGTCATGGAATAAAAGGGGCTATCCCCGTTATTAAAATGATAAAGGAACTTTGGCCTAAAATAGATTTACATAAAAATGTATTAGAAACAATGCAGAATTTTGTAAAACAATTTAAATATGTATTTAAATATGAAAGTTGTGAGCTATGTTATTTACAATTAAAGAATAATGAAATTTTTTTAAGCAATGCAGGTATACATATTGCACAAATCAGAAACAATCAATGGAAGACTCTTGGTACTTCAAAAGAAGAAAACTTTGGTTCTATTGGTCGTTGGCTTGCTAATCCTGCTACACGTGATACTCACATTGAACTAAAGGTAGGGGATGTTTTGGTTATTTATACTGATGGTTTATATGAAAACCACAATCAATACGGAAAACAATTTGGAATAGATAATTTTAAACAACTTATCTTACAAAATTGTCAAGCTGATGTTAACGTGTTTATTGATACTGTATTTAGTACAGTTCACAATTTTTGTCTACCTGAATCAATTGATGACGATGAAGCATTGTTATTCATTCGTTGTTATCAAAAAGAGGATATTAAATATAAACTTACTAATTTTTATTTTTTCGATCCAGCAATAGAACAATACCAAATTACTACTACATCTCTTATTGATTCCGCTCGTCAACAGTTCTTATACTGGTTAAAAGGAAAAACATCATCACAACCAAGCATTGATAAGATATTGATTTACCAATGGCAAAATTACGAAATTGGTATAGGCTTAAAATTGTCTGAAAAATTAGGTGGTGATTTTTACGATTTATTCAAAGTATTCGATGGAAAAATTGGTATATTAATAAATGATTTGCAGGGACATGGAATAGATGCAGCAATTAATATTAGCAAAGCCCAAAATCTTTGGTCAGAAATTGACTTAAACCAAGATGTATTACCAACAATGCAAACATTTGAACAAAAATATAAAAATAGCTCTCCAAAAATTGACTGCTCCTTATGCTATCTACAAATTTGTGAACAAAAAATTGACATTTGCAACGCAGGACTATTCAGACCTATGTTAATAACGAACAACATTATTACAGAGCTAACTGAACAATTTCTAACGATTACTAAAACCAAAAGATGCAACGAAATAGACAAATATTCTTCCATAACACTACAACCGGGAGAAACTCTAGTCGTTTATACTGATGGTTTAATTGAAAACAGCAAGCAATTTGGCCAAGAAAACTTAAAACAATTACTTTTAGACCATCAACAAACCGACTTAAAAACCATAATTAACACTGTATTCACAACTGTTTACGAACATTGCCAGCCAAAACCAATTGAAGATGATGAAACATTGTTGGTGATAAGGAGAATAACAAGCACAACGAATTAGCGAAACAAACGAATCAATTCAAAAAATTAGTTTATTTCGTCAATTCGCTGTACTAAAGATTCAGGATTTAATAAGGCAGACCTGACAGGTTTTGAAAACCTGTCAGGTCTCAATGGATACAACAAACATTTATTAAATTGTAATTAGCCACCCTAAACTACGGCAATATACTGATTATGCTGCTGTATAACTGATTTTAAAAATTATGGAAACAGTCCACATAACTATCCCCGCCACCTTTGGTTACGAAGACATACCCACCAATGTTGTACAAACATGGATAACCAAAATAGGGATTAATAAAGAAAAAGCTGATAAAGCTAAACTTGCCGTTATGGAAATTTGCCTTAACGCAATTGAACATGGCTGCAATAATGACCCAAACAAAAACGTTGCTATTGATATATTTCAACAAAATGATAATCTAATTATAGAAATTTCAGACAACGGCAAAGGATTTACCCCCACAATTCCACAAGAATTTCCACCCACACAAGCAAATAGACGTGGTTTCGGAATTTTTATGGCCCATAAACTAACTGATAAATTAGAATTTCCACCGAGTGATAAAGGTACTTTGGTACGAATAACAATAGAGGTAGAAAAATGAAAGATACATTAGAACTTAAATTATCCGATGATAAATTACACGTCCAATTGATTGGGGCATTTATATCTCCCGGAGAAGTTGAATTTTCAAAAAATATTGATAACTTACTGCGTTTATGTGAACTAGCCTTGATAAACCATCACGAACATTATGGAGAAAAAGCAATAATCATCGATTTTAATGAAACAACTAAAATAACTTCTGTTGGTTTCAGCGTATTAGAAGCAGATGTTCAAGAACTAGCATTAGACAAAAATGCTCAATTAAAATTCATCAACTTTCCAACCGATTTCAAACCATCTTTAGAAACCAGAGCTTTATATTATCGACTCAGTGAGCAGAATGGAGTTGAATTTAAGGAATAAATTATGGATATTATCAAACCAGTTGCCACAAAACTCGACTTATGCGAACAACAACTAACAACTATTCCGCCAGAAATATTTGAATCAACAGATTTAACCGAACTTTATTTAGACAACAACCAATTAACTGAATTACCAGCAGAAATAACTCAATTAAAACAATTAGAACGACTTTATCTAGCCAACAATAAATTTATAGAAATACCAACAGAAATCATCCAATTACCTAATTTAGAAGTAATTTCTTTCGTTAATAATAAAATCAAAGTTATACCAGAAACAGTCACCAATTTACCCAAACTGAAAACAATTTCTCTATATAAAAATCCCCTAATCTTTCCACCACAAGAAATTGCAATTAAAGGTAGCCAAGAAACCCTAACTTTTTTACGAGCTGAAAAACAACCAAAATGGACAGCCAAATTAATCCTAGTCGGCAATGCTCGTGCAGGTAAAACCACATTACTCAAAGCCTTAAAAAAGGATACAGTTGATACTGATGAAAAACCAACTCATGGTATCGCAGTGGGTAATTGGTCGCTTGAACATCCAACCAAAGATGTCACCATGCAACTTAAAACTTGGGATTTTGGTGGCCAAACTATTCAGCAACTAACTCATCAATTCTTCTTAACTGACCAAGCTTTATTTGTTCTTGTATGGGATAGTAGCGTTGGTTACAAAAATGGAAAAGTTAGGTATTGGTTAGAAAATATTCAAGCTAAAGCTCCAAATTCATTAATATTATTAGTAGCAACTCATATTGATGAAGGTTTTAATGCCAAATTACCTTTTAAGGATTTTAAACGTAAATACCCACAAATTATTGGTCATTACGAAGTTGATAGTTTAAGCGGGAAAAATATTGATACAGTGCTAAAAGATATTTCTGAAACTGTAACCCAACTACCCTGACAGCCTGACAAAAGAAAGGTAACCATAAGTATAACGTAACATAAAAAATTCAGTATGAGTTTTGAGCTGTCCGATTATTAAAAGATTGGTTATTTTTCCATATTTATTATGGAAGAGGTTC
>JAUCGL010000249.1 GCA_030378105.1 Candidatus Halobeggiatoa sp. HSG11
TAAGAGCTAAAATTATGTATCTTTTAAAAACAATGAGTTAAAAAATTGTTCATTATAAACTTCCGAAATTATAATTCTTAATTACATGATTTTTAAAATAATTTTTTAGCTCTTAATTCACATTTAAACCAATTAAGGCTTCTGGTGAATTTGAGATTGTTTTAGAAGTTAGTAGAATGGATTACTATTATAATGATACTGATTCAGGCGGTTTTATTTTATCTATGTCTAATGATGAAACTAAATTTAGTTTTCTTTTTACAGGAAGTTTTTCTGAAGGTTCTTGTAGGGCAGGGTTAGGTAATAATGATGTAGTTGACTGTACTACAAAAACTTCAACTAACACACATACCATAAAATTTAAAGTAAAGGATGGTGTTGTTAAATCTTATATTAATAGTGCATTCTTTCAATCATATGTTTTAGAACAGCCTAATGCAATTTTTACTGAAATGTTAATTAGCGAAATTGACACTGATGTTAGAATATATTCGATAAAAAGCGATAATTTAAATGGTACTAATATAACTCCTATATCTAATTCAGGAAGTAGTTATGATGATGGTTTTAACGCAGGAAAACAAGCATGTATCAGTAATCCAACATCTTGTGATATAACTATTGATGGCACTTCTGTTAGTGGTGATTGCACAGCAGATTATCTAAATGGACAATTACACATACCATGCGTTTCCGTCTCCGACCCATTCGGTGGCAAAACCATTTATGACATCAAAATGCAACAACAAACCGGTGGTTTTACTTTTGATTTAGATATGGGTAGCGTTAAACCTCGTTAGTTTTTTCGGTAGTCCTCCAGAAAGTAGTGGCAACTCCAAAAAAACTATTAGGTTTCAAAAAACTAGTAGGCTTAACACTACATATTGCAGGACTACTGCCATATTTTCGACAAGTTTTTTTAAGCTGGCTAAAAATATCTCGGTATTTTCTCCCATCCTCACTAGTCATCGTTATACATTAAGTCCCAAGCAACAAATGTAAGGTGGATAGAATGAAATCCGCCATTTTGAAGGTTCGGTGGGTTTCCACTTCGTTCCTACCCACCCTACATTATATATTTTCATTTCAAATACTTGTGTATAACGATGAGTTGATTACGGAGGGGCCGGGAGGTTGTGGGATTTAAGTATTTCAATCCTAATATCCAAACCTGCCAGATTTTGAAAGCCTGACAGGTATTTCAAGCCTTAATACCTTGTTTACTATTACGTTGATGTAATTCGGTGGTTATTCCATTTAATACCGCCCATTTTTCATTACACCATGTTGGAGCCAACAAAATATCATTAGAAGCAGTAGCAGTTACCCGATGATACACTATATCGGCCGGAGTTCTTTCAATCATATCAGTGGCTATAGAAATATAATCAAGTTTATCTAACGGTTGATATTCTTTTTGTCGCCATTGTTTAGCTAAAACAGTATGTTTAACTACATGTAAAGGATGTAATTTCAAACCCTCAACACCTAGTTCTAAAATTCGTTCTAGTGAAGTTAAATTATGTTGTCGCTTTTCTCCGGGCAAACCGATAATTATATGTGTACAAATTGGAATATTTCTTAATCTAGCAGCATGAACTGTTTGTTTATATTCAGCAAAACCATGACCTCTGTTAACACGTTCTAAAGTTGTATCAAAAACAGATTGCAATCCTAACTCTAGCCAAATTTCATAACCACGTTCTTTATAACTAGCTAACAAATCTAACACTGATTCTGGAACACAATCTGGACGAGTGCCAATGGATAAACCAACAATGTCAGCTTCAGCAAGAGCCTGCTCATAAATATCAGTTAAATATTGAACATCGGCATAAGTATTAGTATACGCTTGAAAATAAGCGAGAAATCGTTTGGCCTTAGTACGTTTAGCTATGACTTTACGACCATTTTGTAATTGTTCAGCGACTGGTGAATGGTCACGAGCGTTTGGACTAAAAGAAACATTATTACAAAAAGTACAACCACCTCTTCCTTTTGAACCATCACGATTAGGACAAGTGAAACCAGCATTAATAGTTATTTTATGGACTCGCTCTCCATAACGTTGCAACAAATCCTGACCAAAAGTAGTAACATAATCTGACAATACCATATATTAATATCAAGTCCCAGCGATGCGTTGATAGTAACGAGCTCTATATAATAAACGTCTTTGTTCTTGTGAGTCATTAAATCCAGAACGATCATGTAGAACATTATTGCTTATAAGACCTTGGCCAGCTTGTAAAGTGGCACGAAAGATATATTTTGAATCGCCATCCAATATACTTTCCAAAAATTTAACTGCTGCTTTGGTTAATTCGTCATTTTTCCATACAATAGAGCGAGTACGTTTGGTATAACGCATATGTAACTTACCATTGGAATCTACAAAAAACACTGGACCACAACTCAGAGACCGAATTTCTTCACCAGCAACAATATTAGGAGGAATACATATTGCGTCTGGCTGCATAAAAGCTTGAATATATTCTGGATTTTCATCACGTAGTAGGATATAAACAATTTCATGATCTAGCAGAGCATTTTCCCCACCTTCTATTGCACTTTGTACACAATGCAATAACAGGCTTTTAATTTGCTTGTCTTTAGTGTTGTAATAACCATCAGTATGCCAGTGAATAGGACGGTCAGTATAAGGAATATATTTTTGCTTAGAACCGGTATTCACAACTGTTAGGGAAGTGATACTATCATAATCAGCTCCCATATTGTTGTCCAATTCAATTAGACCAAATTGTTTGCCTAAGTCATGAGGAATACTCTTATCTTTGCCGGTGAGCTTACTAACATAGATTGCCATATTAGAAATTTTGCAGCAATTAATAATTTTCGTGTGTTCTGCGGTAGTTAAATTATGTGGATCATTTATTTCCACTATTAGTTCTGATAGTTTACTTGGATAGTTTTCTAGTTTATCTGCTCGCCATTTTTGATAAGCAGTATTATCATCCAAATCGAATGGATTATTTTGCATAAGTGTTTTCTTTTAAAAGTATCATGTTATTTTAACATATTTTTTATACTCTCAGAAGTACTTGAAAAAACTATAATTATTTTTATTTCAAATCTGCCCATCACGGATAGTTTAAAATCTGTTCATGTGATGTTTTTGTATTAGTTGTCTGTTGTTTAGGTTAATTAGTATAATGAACAGTACAACAAATTGGTGAAATAAGCGAATTTTTGATTTTGAAATATTCGTTAATTTGTACTTGTTGTCGGTTATCAGAATCAAGAAGAAAAAGCAGACCTATCAGGTTTCCAAAATCTATCTGGTTTTCAGGTCAAAAAAAATTATTTACCATAATGGTAAAAAAATACTATTTTGGATGAAATGTTTAATAAGTTAAAATTAATTCCATTGTCATTAAGTATTATGTCTGGTAACGCTTTTGTTTAGTCAATCTACATAGCTTTCAGAAAAAATTCCCAAACCTGTCTTCAGGTCAAAAAATTATCTAAAAAACTATCATTTACCATAATGGTAAAAAAATTACCGTTTTGGATGAAATATTTTGTGCTAATTAATTTGCTTAATTTTCAATAATAAATTACAATCAACAATTAAGTTATTGAACCACAGATTTTAACATT
>JAUCGL010000281.1 GCA_030378105.1 Candidatus Halobeggiatoa sp. HSG11
ATATCAATTCCTCCTTATTCACCTCAATTGAATATTATTGAAATGTTGTGGAGAAAAATGAAGTATGAATGGATGCCTTTTTCTGCATACACTTCTTTTGAGTCCCTCCAAAATGAATTATTTAATACTTTAAAAAATATTGGTGATGAATACATTATTGAGTACACCTTATAAATGTTAAAATACTTTTGTGTATCTACATACCAGTTAGAATACCTTCAATTTCATCATTTTCTGAATTAAGACCAGTTACTTTGGCACTATCCTTAATAATTAAGTTAGAAGCCCAACCATAATTTTCCATATTTCCTACTAAAATAATATTAGATACACTTGCATTTTCAGCAATAAATACATCTCCTATTTCTTTGTTATTGAAAGTACAGTAAGTATGGATTTTATTGCTTTCTGGGCATGGTTTTGGTGGAGTTGGTTGAGAATGACGAACAATTGGTTCAGTAGTTATTGAAATATCATTAAAATAATTATTAATATCAGAATTGTCTGTTGAATTTGTTTCATCAGAATCGTCTGTTGAGTTTGTTTCATCAGAACCGTCTGTTGAGTTTATTTCATCAGAATCATCTGTTGAGTTTGTTTCATCAGAACCATCTGTTGAATTTGTTTCATTGGAACCATCTGTTGGTTGCTCAACAATAATTTGTTTATCATTATTCAATATAGTTATTTCTGTTTCAGACAGACCTAAACTAGCATTACCAATTACATCAGTTAATTTGAGAGTAAAGGTTTCATCTTCTTCCATATTTTCATCATCCAAGATAGATATGGTTATTTCCTTATCTTTGTCATCGCCATCTTCCCAAGTTAAAATAATACCATTAACTGCTGTAAAGTCTTCTCCAGCTTTGGCAGAAGCACTTGTTGTTGAATATTTAACAGTTACTTTCCCAACATTACTATCAGTGCGTTTAGCAACAATAACAACATTGCCAGTTTCTGCAACTTCTTTAGTTTTTTCAGTGAATTCAATAATACTTGGTATAACTTGTGGTAGTTCAGGAATAGAAATGTTAGGTTCATCAACTACTGGCGGAGCAGTTACAGTAAAAGCATTCAAAAAAGCAACCACTTCTTCGCCAGTCACCACAGATATATCTCTGGTTGTTGGTTCAGCGTCATTGGCAATTTGAACATTAGCAACTATTGTAGTTTTATTAATAACATTCACTGAAGAAGTAATACCATTACCACCAAAATTAATTTGGGTAACATTTTGTTCAAAATTAGTTCTGTCACCAGTAATCATCAACTGTATATTGTTGCCTTGTTGACCTTGATTGGTATTTAAACTAATTGAAGCTGGAGAAAACACTGCAAAACCAGCTAGTTTAGTCGCAATTTCAGAACCAGTTGTGACATATACATCCCTAGCCCCCCAATAGAGCATTATTAGCTATTTTAATTTCTGCTGTTGCTTGAGTTGGTGATGTAACTGTGGTGGATAATACTTCAATTCCAGTATCACCAAATTTAACAGCACTTTGATTGTTAATAAATTCCACACTTGAACCAGCTATATTGATGGTTATCGTATCTCCCTGTGAGGCATTATTTGGAGTTACGGAAGTTATTGCAGCTAAATTACTATCGCGTTCATTGATGCGTAAAGAGCCTAATTCATTGTTATCAATTGCTATTTCTGCACCAGTTGTTACAGTTACATTATGCAATCCAATATCTGCTGTTGCAGTTACATTAGCTGTTATTGTCAATAAATTAGGAGTTACGGTTTTGATTTGAGCAGTTATTCCATTGTCTCCTATAAATGAATTATCAGCTTGTTTAGTACCAAATGTAACAACAGAACTGTCGGTAAAATTAGTTTGGTTATTACCAAAAATTTGTATCTCTATAGTTGAATTTTTAGACAATATAGCTGGAGAAATACTTAAAATTTCTGGAGAACTTGAAGCTGGAGTTATGCGTAACACACCAATACCAGTTGCTGTTTCTGTCCCGGTATTGACAGTAATATCATAATAATCAGGTGTTACATTTGCTGGAGCAGTGATGTTAAGCAACATGTTAGTATCTGATTTTACTTCGGTAATATCTATTATTATGCCACCACCAATATCTATTTGACTGCTATCATTAAAATGGGTTTTGGATGCTGTCAAAGTAGAACTAGCGGTTCCACCTTGAGGTAATTGGTTTGAACTTAATGTGATTATAGATGGTTGGATGCTGGAAATTAAGGCATTTAACACAGCATTGGCAAATATTTTTTCCCAGTCTGGATTGGTTTGGTCTGCTATTGATGGTACTATGCAAACTCCGCCGGTTCCTTGGGCAATTTTACCACAGTCATCGGCTTGGACTGTGGGTATAGTGCTTATTAGGCTAAGGAAAATTAGTATTTTTAGGAAAGGGTTTCGCATTTTGCTCCGGTCTTAAAATAAAAGGTAGGTCGGGTTAGTGATAGCTGTAACACGACAAATATATTATGGAATGTTGGGTTACGTTATCTCGCTTTGCTCAATAAACTAACCCAACCTACATTTTATAGCTCAAAGTTAAGTTATTTAAAGCTCATTATTATGGTAGTAGATGAGCTTATTATTTATAATTTTGAGCTTGAATTTGGCTAGTATAGACTAAAAATTATGCCCAAATAATAGAAATATCATAATGTTGAAACTGCTTATCATGAGTTATGATTGTTAAATTATTTACCTTTGTTTGTGCAATCAGCATTCTATCAAATGGGTCTTCATGGTGACGTGGTAAATTTCCGGCAACTAATCCATGCTGCATTGTGATAGTTATTTCCTGAAATCCTCCAGTTTCAATTACTTTCAACAATTTATCATCATCAAATTCAAGTCTACCTAATGCTCGTTTTATTGATGCTTCCCAAATACTAACTGAACTAACGTAAATTTTATTATCTGGACTTGCGATAATTTTTTTAACTTTTGTAGTTAAACGAGAATCATTGGCAAGCCACCATAATAAAATATGGGTATCAAGCAGGATTGATTTCATGCTTATTCACCTCGAAAGGCAGATGTTATTGATTCAGGTAATGGGTCATCAAAATTATCTGCTATTTTGAGTTGTCCAGCTAATGCTCCGGGTTTTCTTGGTTTATTTGTAGCTCTAAGTGGTGCTAATCTGGCAATTGGTTTGCCGGCTTTGGCAATTATTATTTCTTGGCCAGTAGCCACCGATTCAAGTAAACGTGATAGATGAGTTTTGGCTTCATGGATGTTAACTATTTGCATATTTTAAGTTCCCTATAGACTAGACTTAGTTTAGTTTATTATGGTGGTTAAAATATGATGTTACAAATATTTTTTAGTTAGTAGTTTAGGACTTACGCATTGACAAACCCTAAAAAACATTATCTATAATAAATTCAATTATTTAAAATAAATCATAGAGGAATTTTTCTGTGTATTTGAGAATCAAGGTGTTTAATACTAGACATAAAAT
>JAUCGL010000250.1 GCA_030378105.1 Candidatus Halobeggiatoa sp. HSG11
GGCAATTAGTTTGTTACGCAAAACAAAAGTCAAAAATTTTCAGGCTGCTATTGAAACTTTTGCTGACTGTTCTGATAAATTTGAAGCAATGCTCAGGCGGCTTAATTTTTTATGAGAAAGCCGTGGGGGTAATCCCTTGTGGTTACCCCAATCAATCTCCTTAACTTAATGGCAACCATATTTGCGTTAAGGGCAACCATAAAGGATTGCCCCTACGTTAAATGATGATTATGTAGGGTGGGTAGGAACGAAGTGGAAACCCACCGAATCTTCAAAATGGTGGATTTAATTTCATTCTATCCACCTTACAATTTGTTGCTTGGGAACTTAGTGTATAACGATGAGATGTCTCGCGGCGGTTGAAAGATAAGAAGCATACATACTGTATTCTTAAGGTAATAAAACAGCCGGATAACCCGACATTTTCTATATAAAAAAATATTTATTATATTGGTATTCTGTCTTTACTTTATAGTTTTCAACTTACGCCACAACGACACTCGGTCAATACCTAATATTTTGGCAGCTTGCCCCTTATTATCATTAACTTCTTTAAGTACCCATTTTATATAAGCAATTTCCTGTTCTTCTAAAGAAAGTAAACCACCATCTTTTTTATAACGAAAAGTTTTAATGGTAAGGGTGCGTATGTCTTTAGGTAAGTTTTCTAACTCAATACAAGCACCTCTTGCTAATGCAACACCATGAGCAATAATATTCTCCAATTCACGCACATTGCCCGGAAAACCATAAGTAGCTAGGCATTCATTCACTTCTGGAGCAATATCACTAATTACTTTCTTCATCTGCTCATTATAGCGTTGTAGAAAATATTGGCTGAGTAAAACAATATCACCGGTACGCTGTGCTAATGGTGGCAAGTGCAAAGATACAACATTAAGACGGAAGAATAAATCTTGACGAAATTGGCCACTTTTAACAGCTTCTGTGAGGTCACGATTAGTTGCTGCAACAAAACGCACATTAACCTTAATAGGAGTTGTACTACCAAGGCGTTGTACTTCCTGCTCTTGTATAACACGCAACAACTTAACCTGCATAGAAGGTGGCATTTCAGTTACTTCATCCAAAAATAAAGTACCACCATCAGCAGCCTCAACAATACCCTGTTTCTGGGTTATTGCACCAGTAAAAGCTCCCTTTTCATGACCAAATAACTCATTAGCTAACAGTTCTCCTGAAAAAGCACCACAATTAACCGCAACAAAAGGCCCTTTTATCCGCTTACTAAACTGATGCAGATAACTGGCTAACAATTCTTTACCAGTACCACTTTCTCCACTGATAAGAATATTACAATCGGTTGGTGCAACTTGGCGAGCTTTTTTCAATAACTTTTGCATTTGTGGTGCTTGAGTTATGATCTGTACATGACCATCATGGTTTGCTAACTGCCTACGTAATCGGCGGTTTTCTTTTTTAAGCTGCACTTTATCCAGTGCTTCTTTCACCACCTTACGCACATCATCCAAACGGAAAGGTTTGCCTATATAATAAAAAGCCCCCTGTTTCATGATTTCAACTGCTGATTCAAGGGTGGCATAACCAGTTATTAGGATCACTTCAGTATCAGGATAATGAATTTGACATTGTTTAAGAATCTGTTGACCATCAACTTTTTCCATGCGTAAATCGGTTAGTACTACATCAAAATCTTGTTCTTTAAGGTATTTCAGTGCTTTCCGACCACTTTGGGTAGCAGTTACTGTATAACCTTCCTTATTCATAACATGTTTGAGATTTTTTAGAGCAACTAGCTCATCATCTACTATCAGTATTTTGCCTATATAATTCACTGTTGTTTTCAAATTATTTATGTTCCAGTCGGTAATTGAATCTGAAAGATCGTTCCTTCATCAGGATGGCTATTCACCTGAATTTTACCATCATGCTCTTCAATTATTTCATGTGCAATTGATAAACCCAGTCCAGACCCTTGACCGACTTCTTTAGTTGTAAAAAATGGATCGAAAATTTTTGATAGTAATTCGGCTGAAATACCAGGACCAGTATCACTTATTTCAATAAGCACCATACGCTCATCATCAGTTGTACGAAGTTCTTCAGCATGTAAATTAATGTAACCACTTTGACCAACTGCTTGTATAGCATTCTTAAGTAAATTCAATAACATTTGCTGGATTCGTTGTTTATCAACTTGAATTATTAAATTCTTGGGAATTTCTTGGTTAATAGTAACACCAGCCGGAACCTGACCTCGAATAAAACGTAAAGTTTCTCGTATCAAATCACTTAACTGTAATGACTCTTTTTTAAAATCCTTCTTACGAGAAAATTCAAGTAAAGCACACACAATACGTTGTGATCGCAAAGTTTGTTCATCGATCTGGGTTAGCAATTCTCTTGATTGATTTATATCCGCTTCTTCCAATTCTTCCAGCAGTATTTGACAGGAAGAAGAAATATTTGACAAAGGATTATTTAGCTCATGTGCTACCCCAGATAGCAAAGTACCTAAAGAAGCAAGTTTTTCGGACTGAAGTAGATGCCTTCGTTGTGTTTCTAATTTAATTAACATTTGGTTAAAAGCTTGTTCCAATGAACGAATTTCCCGATCTTGACATTTAATTTGTAATTTTTTGAAGCGTCCAGTAGCAATCAATTCCATGTTTTCTTCTAGCTGTTTGAGAGGATGAACAACTAGCTGGGATAAAATACGTCCCATAATAATGCCAAATAAGGACAAGCCAATAATAGCCACCAGAAATAAATTTATTGAATGATTAAGGTTCTCTTTCAGAAATTTGCGTTCCATTTTTGCGAGTGCTTCAGCTAATGTCACGATACTATTGCCTAGGTGTCGGATTTCTTGTTCTAAAGAAGAGGAGGTTTGGCTAACATAATTCTGCATTAAGTTTTGATAATGTTCGAGGTTTTTGGTCAAATTTATCTGCTGAACTGGTGTAAGGAATTTGGCTACTTTATTTTGATTATTTTTAATAAGAGTTTGAATTTTATTGATATAAGTTTGATATTTTTGATAATCTAAATTTTGATGATATAGAAAATAGTTTTTTTCAAAACGTCTCAATTCTAAAACTGCATCAACAAATTCGGTAATCTTTCCCCCTTCGGTTATTTTGTTCTCTAAAAACCTTAATTCAGTATAGGTGAATGCTGATAACACTATGATAATTACTACGATAAAGTAATAACCCAATATGATTTTTTGACGTAAACTTGGTTGGTAAAATTTAATGGGTATAAAAGATAAGTGTTTCATAAGTGCAACATTAGGTTGATAATTGTAACGAGTTGTTTTTAATTAATTGATATTAAAGGTTTAATCTATATTTGTTCTATTGTATAGTTATGAAAATGT
>JAUCGL010000029.1 GCA_030378105.1 Candidatus Halobeggiatoa sp. HSG11
ATTTTATGTCTAGTATTAAACACCTTGATTCTCAAATACACAGAAAAATCCCTCTATGATTTATTTTAAATAATTGAATTTATTATAGATAATGTTTTTTAGGGTTTGTCAATGCGTAAGTCCTATATTATATACTTTTTTACTGCCATTTGTTGGACGATTAACAATTGCAGCAATTAACTTAATGCGAAACATATTACCAGACAATGGAATTCTATTTTTAAAACCTTCACAACGATTTCCCCTATCTTGATAGTCATCAAAAGATTCGGGAGTATAATCATCACAATTTACTGCCAAAACAGAAAAAGACTGCAAACAAACTAAGATTAATACGAGAATTGATTTCATTGATTTGTCCTACCAAATTTATAATTATTTATTCCTAAATACTTTATCAAATTGTAGATGAATATTCAACATCTCAGAATCCCACCTAACATCCATTATAATTTAATACATAGCAAAATTAATAATTTTCTAATTTTTCTTTAACCCAATTTCGTACCACACTAACAATATTTTCAGCTTCATCCCTTGTTAAAAGCTCAATATCTGTATCATCATAACGAAACGTAACAGCATACGGATTTAATTTACCCAATTTATCCAAACCAATAGGTAAATTTTCCTCTGCTAATAAATAATAAAGTGCTTCCAAATCATGAGTTTTTCGTAACTCAATCCCTCGTAAGATAATTACAGACTTCAAATATTTTTCAACCGCTTGTTGAGCATGGAAACATACAGTAGACAAATGAATATCAGAAGCATCTTTATAAAATCATAAATGCTTTATTATCACGTTCAGCAAGCTCAAAAAATCTCTTTGCCTCTTGAAGCAAAATATCAGGCTTCATATAATACTTTACCTTCTTTAAGAGCAAAGTAAAGTGCAGAACTTGGAATTCCTCCTCATTCATCCACCTCTTGTTGAGAACAAACTAATATATCTACTCCAATCCCAATATTACCAACAGCATGTCTCAATTTAACCATTTCCATCCCTTTATCATCCAACTTAGGCTTTATAACTAATAAATCTAAATCAGAATCATATGTTGCCTCATTTCTTGCATAAGAACCAAACAAAATAACCTTACAAGGTTTAGCAATAGTTGCTACATTAAGAATAGCTTTATTAATTATTTCCTTAGACAGCATTTACTCCCAACCCTCAAATTAAAAACTTGCAACCTTATTTCTAAACACTCTATCAAACTTCAAATGAATGTCCAACACCTCATCGTCAACTTCCGTATCTCGCCTAACATCAAACAACTTAAAATCCCTACCAAAACATTTACACATTTAGATTCACTCAAAAATTATACTAATATTAATTTTAAAATGCAAATACACACTATTAAGCACTTCACCCATCAAAAACTTGCATATCCCCCCCCTATTAAGAGATAATAATACCTTAAAATTTTTCTGGTGGTACTTATTGGGTTGTAACTAGATAATAATGACCTTAATTATAGACTTTCAGAATCGTAAAATAAAATTGAGGCTATCAAATGGATTTTTTTATTCAAAACGCATGGGCTGAAGCTGCCGCTCCACCTGATGCTGGCTTACTTAACCTTGTTATGTTAGTCGTATTATTTGTTGTATTTTACTTTTTACTTATACGTCCTCAAACTAAACGAGTTAAAGAACATAAGAAAATGGTAGATGCGTTAGCAAAAGGCGATGAAATAATGACTGGTGGCGGAATACTTGGAAAAATAATTACTATTGGTGATGATTATGTCACCATAGAAATAGCTCCTAACACCCAAGTTAAAGTACAACGCCAATCTGTTTCAACGGTTATACCAAAAGGAACTATTAAAAGCCTTAATTAGCATAAATATTCAAAGGGTTCAAATTTTTGGACCCATATCTTCTTAAATAACAAATTAACACAATATGAATCAATATCCGGTTTGGAAATATTTACTTATAGCTATAGTTATATCAGTCTGCTCACTATATGCACTACCTAATTTATTCGGAGAAGACCCTTCAGTACAAATTTCTCCCGCATACGCAAGAAACATGAAAGTAACTGAATCTTTACAGAACCAAGTTGAAGGGATTCTTAAAGATAACAACCTTGAACATGTCCGCATTGATAGAACCTCAAAACAAATGCTGGTACGTTTTAAAGACAATGATACTCAGTTGCAAGCCTTTACCATTCTGAAAGAATCTATTTCCGAATATGTTGTTGCTCAAAACTTAGCTCCGGCAACTCCAGATTGGCTCAGAGCATTAGGTGGAGTACCAATGTATTTAGGGCTTGACTTGCGTGGTGGCGTACATTTCTTAATGCAAATTGACATGGAAACAGCAGTCAAACATGATGAAGAAGCTTTAATCAATGACTTGCGTACCTTATTCCGAGAAAAGAAAGTTCGCTATAAAAGCAATACTCAATTAAAGGGTGGCGGAGTGCAATTTACATTCTTAAAAGTATCAGTACTTGACGAAGCCAAAAACTTGATTGCAAAACAACAACCTGATTTAGTCGTCACCGAAGAATTTGAAGGAGATACATACCGTTTAAATCTAGCTTTTAGTGAAAGAACTCTTAAGGAAAATCGCCAAAAAGCTTTAGAACAAAACATCACCACTTTGCGAAATCGAGTTAATGAACTTGGAGTTGCAGAACCAGTGATTCAACGTCAAGGCGATGAACGTATTGTTGTTCAGTTGCCGGGTGTTCAAGACACTGCTAGAGCAAAAGAAATTTTGGGAGCAACTGCTACTTTGGAATTTCGATTGGTTGCAGATGAAGACAATAAATTGGCAGGTCGCGAATATAAACGTAGAGATGGGCCACCAGTCTTTTTAAAGAGAAGAGTTATAGCTACTGGTGATCAAATTAACGATGCCGCAGCAACTATTGATCAAAGGTCTGGTAGACCAGCCACCGTTGTACGTTTGGATAGTAAAGGTGCGAAAAGCATGTTTGCCACAACTCGTAAAAATGTTAAAAAACCTATGGCAGTGGTTTTCATTAACTACCTGATGGAAACTAAAATAGTTGATGGTGAACCAATAAAAACAACGAAAAAACAGGAAGAGGTTATCAATGTTGCTACCATACAAGAGGAATTTGGTAAGAACTTTCAAATAACTGGTTTAACTTCAAGTGAAGCTAATAACCTAGCTTTATTATTACGAGCTGGTGCATTGAAAGCTCCAATGGAAATTATTGAAGAGCGGACAATTGGGCCAAGCTTAGGTAAGGAAAACATTGAGCTTGGTTTAATTTCTATTATGCTTGGTTTTATATCCGTTATGGTATTTATGTTGTTGAGGTATAAATCTTTTGGCATGATTGCAAACCTAGCATTGCTTACCAATGTGGTTATTTTGGTCGCTCTATTATCTCTTATTCAAGCAACTTTAACTTTACCCGGTATAGCTGGTATCGTGTTGACTTTGGGTATGGCAGTTGATGCTAATGTGTTGATATTTGAGAAAATACGAGAGGAAATTGCTAATGGAAATTCGCCACAGACAAGCATTCATATGGGTTATGAGAAAGCTTTTGTGACTATCTTTGATTCTAACTTAACTACTTTGATTGCAGCAGTTATGTTATTTGGGTTTGGTACTGGGCCGATTAAAGGTTTTGCTATCACTTTATCATTAGGTATAATCACTTCTATGTTCACCGCTATTATGGGAACACGGGCTGTAGTGAACTTTGTATATGGTAAAAAGAGAGTTACTAAGCTATCTGTTTGATTGATAAGATAGTTTAAGTTTGTTAAGAGGAATATAAATATTTCACTTAAAACCTACGAGGTTTCCAAAACCTCGCAGGTTTCACACAAAATGTATTCCTTACCTGTCAACGGCTTTTAATCTCCTTTCTTATTATTTCCAGCACGTTCCGCATCATTGCTGCTAAGTTAAGGGCAACCATAAAGCCCTACGTTATAATAATGATTTGTAGGGATAACTCCTTGTGATTACCCCAATAAATTTCCTTAATGCAAATGGCAGTAAGGAAAATGCTGGGAACAAAGAGAAGGGAAAAAACTACTCCCCACGAGGCTTATCATAATGCCCAACCAAATCAGATTTAAGCTGAACACCACGTCGAGAGGTAACTCTTTTTCTTGAGCTTCTTGAAGTTGTTGGCTTAACTTCTGGAGCTGGAGACAGCGATGGTTCACTTGGTTTCTCAACCTCTTCAGCTTTCAGAGCAACTGGTTCATTTTCAACCTTTGGAATAACTGGCTTCTCAACTTCTACAATTTCAGATATTTGCTCATCTGGTTTAACATCTTTTTCAATAACTTCTTTGTCATTTGAAACAACTTCTTCAGCAGGTTTGGAAACTTCTTTGGGAACAGACACAGGCTTACTTGGCGGAGGAGTTGATTTCTTTTCTGGTACAAGCTTACTCCATAAACCACCAAGCATACTGAAAGCAATGATGAAAATGGCTCGAATTAGATAGAATCCCATCTGCACCGCACCAATTACCTTCTGCACAAAACCAATAATTGTAAACACAAAACCAATAGCAGTTGAGTAAATTCGCATCCAAAGAGGCATAGGTGGAAATGATGGCTCTGGTTCCTTATCCTCATCAAGATTTTCCGTATAAGTATAACCGCCAGAACTACATAATGCTTCTATACCAACACTGATACAACCTAATGGAATCACTATCAATGTCAACAAAGTTGAAATAAGAACTCCAAACAACAATGAAATAGCCATGCCTTGGAAAATAGGATCGGTAATGATAACTCCAGAACCAGCCACTAACGCAAAAGCCGTGATTATAATTGGGCGAGTACGAGTTTTACAGGATAAAATAACTGCTTCCTGCAACGGAACTCCCATTTCAACTTGAACTATGGAAAAGTCAACCAGTAAAATAGAATTACGCACAATAATACCAGCCAATGCAATCCAACCAATCATCGAAGTTGCAGTAAATTCTGCTCCAAGTAACCAATGACCGGGAATAATTCCTAATAAAGTTAATGGAATAGGAGCCATGATAATAGCTGGCACAATGAAGTTACCAAACAGCCATACCACTAGGATATAAATCAATATCATCGCTACTCCAAACGCCATTCCCATATCACGGAAGGTTTCATAGGTGACTGTCCATTCCCCAGTCCATTCAAAACCAGATTGTCCTAAAGATTTGGGCGGACCTATATATCTATCACAAAATGAAATAACGAATAGGTCTATACAACCTGAATCAACCAGATTCACGCCATCAGGAGTTGTATAATCTTGCAACAATCCTTCAATTTCTAACATGCCATAAATTGGAGCACTCAACGAATATTCATCTGTTTCTTCGCTTAGGATACCAACTGGGTCTCCAACCACATATTCAACTGGCCGTAAATCCTTTTGGAAATAAATTGGGTCTTGCTTTGCTTCCACAAAATTACCCAATTCTGCTAATGGAATTATGCCACCATTTTGAGTTGGAATAGGCAAGTCATACAAGCGACTTAACTGAGAACGCTCAGTCAATGGCACTTGAATCACAATATAAGTTGGTTCTAACATGTTGCCACGTTTAATATCGCCCAACTTAAAACCACCCAATGCCATAGTTAAATTACGATTGATTGTATCAACCGAAATACCACGCCGCACCGCTTTTTCTGCATCAACTTCAAATCGCCAAACTTTATGTGGATGAGCCATATAATTATCGACATCATCTAAAATTTTAGCTTGCTCAAAAGCTTTGGTCATTTTTTCTGCAACTTCACGCCGAGTTTTATCATCTGGACCATACACTTCAGCTACAATAGATTGCAACACTGGCGGACCGGGTGGCATTTCAACAACGGTTATTTTAACTGGACTCTCTGATTCTTTAATCAAACCTTGTAATGCTTTTCTAGCAGCAATCGCAACTTCATGACTAGTTCGATGTGATTCATCATAACAAGCACGAGTTTCACTTTTCCAAAATGTTACACCACAAGTTTTTTTACTCAGTTGAACATGAATATCAGCGTACCAAGGTTTATTACGTAAATAATAATGTCGTACCATCCCATTAAAATCAAATGGTTGAGAAGTTCCAACATAAGATTGTAAAGCAATTACCTCTGGGAATTCTTTTGGATCACGTAATTTTTCTACCATTTGACTGGTTAAATTAGCTGTTACCGGTAATGCAGTACCTTCTGGCATATCAATAAATACGTTGAATTCTGGCTTTTTATCCAGTGGCAACATTTTTACTTCAACTGCATGGTAATAAAACATTGAACAGGCAGCAAAAAAAGCAAATATCAAACCAATTAAAAAACCGAAACCAAGAAAACGATTATTAATAAGTGGTGGCAGTATCGTCCTAAAGATTCTTTCCCACCTTTCATTAGATTTATGTTCTTTAATTTCAGCTCTTTCTAACGCTGCCATTGAAGGCTTAAACCGCATAGCTAACCAAGGAGTGAAAGCAAAAGCAGCGAATAGGGAGAATATCATCGCAATCGAACCTAAAGCTGGAATTGGCCCCATATATGGCCCCATCATTCCAGATACAAAGCCCATCGGCATCAAAGCTGCTACTACGGTGAATGTTGCTAATATAGTCGGATTGCCTACCTCTCGCACTGCATCAACTGCTGTGGCTGTGTCAGTTTCTCCCTTAAGAAGCCAACGCCGATAGACATTTTCTATCACCACAATTGCATCGTCTACCAAAATACCGATAGAGAAGATCAATGCAAATAAACTAACTCTATCAATAGTATATCCAGTTACCCAAGCGGAAAATACTGTTATTAAAATAACCACTGGAATAACTAAAGTTACTACTAAAGATGGTCGCCAGCCAAGGAAGTATAAGACAAGCAGAGTAACGGCTCCAGTGGCTATAAACAGTTTTTTGATTAAGCTATTAACTTTATCATTAGCAGTTTGACCATAGTTACGAGTTACTTCTACCTTAACATTGTCTGGAATAATTTGATTTTTTCTAAGTATATCAACATGATGTAGAATATCTTTAGATACTGCGACTCCATTGGTACTTATTTTTTTGGAAATAGCAATAGTAACTGCCGGAGCTCCATTAACCTCTGTTACCGAATTTTCCTGCGATAACCAAAAAGTATCATGTTGTTCATAGGCTGCACCAGAATAGTAATTAACCATTTGATAAGGTTCTATTTCCGGCCCATGAATAACATTAGCTACATCTCGTACATAAACTGGAGCCCCTTTAAAAGTGCCAACAACTAGCTTTTTGACTTCTGCTGCACTGCTCAAAAACTTACCGGTGTAAACAGTAAAATGGGTATTACCAGACTCAACGTTACCAGCTTTGGTTTCATTGTTAGCAGTTTTTATCGTTTGAGCAACTTGGCCGATAGAAATCCCAAAACCAGACAATCTTTCTGGCTTAACTTCTACCAGTACTTGTTCAGAACGTCCACCCACCACAAAACTTTGACCAGTATTAGTAATCCCTTTAAGACTTTGCATAACTTCCAATGCCAATATGCGTAAAGCCCCATCGTCTAAATTATCAGACCAAAGAGTGAGAGCTACCACTGGTACATCGTCAATACCTTTTGGTTTAACCAATGGCGGCATAACGCCGGGAGGGATTTTTTCTAAATTAGATTGTATTTTGTCATGGACTTTGAAGATGGAATGTTCTAATTCTTCACCAACTTCAAACTGAATGGTTACTATGCCCTGACCATGTTCGGCTGCGGAATAAACATGCTTCACATCCGGAATTTCAGTCATAATCCGTTGTAATGGGTCTAAAGCTAAACTTGATACCTGTTTGGCTGAAGCTCCCGGATATTGCACAAATATATCTACCATTGGTACGGAAATTTGTGGGTCTTCTTGACGAGGAGTTAGCATTAACCCTAAAATTCCCATAAATAACATGGCGAAAAATAGTAGAGGAGATAGTGGCGAATGGATAAATGCTTTAGCTACCTTTCCAGCCAAACCTAATTTTGGTGGTTCGTTATCGAGTGGAAATTCTTCTTGAGTAGGAATGTTCTCTGAATGGTCTGTCATGTGGATAAAATTAAAGTTGAAGGTTTATTTTATAGTAATTTTTAATTAAATTATCAAGAGCTTAATTATATAAACTATAATTTATCAAATTGAAAAAGACAATAAACTATTTACATTTGGAATTAACTAAAACTTGATCACCCGATGCTAATCCACTGAGAACAGTTACATAATTACCAATATTTTGGTCAAGTTCGCTTATAAGAGTTGGATTAATTTTTTGACCAACACGTATCAAACGGATTTCCGGTTTATTATTTTGTAATACACAAACTCCGGGTAAACTGTTACGTTGCATAACAGCAGATTTGGGAATTAATAATAAATTTTGTTGACCAGCTTTAACATCTGGCACATCAACTTGAGCATATTGACCCGGCCCAACATATTCACCAAACTGATTACGAGCTTCTTCTGGTATATCAAATTTAACTTTAATAGTGTGTCTTTGTTTATCAGCAATAGGAAAAATCCGTGCTATCGAAATTATGGTACTTTTGTCTAAAACGTCTAATTTAGCCGATATTTGTTTACCAATTTTTAATCCTCGTACTAAACGAGCTGGTACATCAACTTCAATTTGTAATTGTTCAGTATCAGCAAATTGTAATAGCGTTTGTCCCATCATAACGGTATCGCCAACTTCTGCCATTTTTTTAACTATAACTCCATTAAAAGGTGCAATACTTTTAGCATCACGCAGTTTGGAATCAATTTGTTCAATTTTTGATTTAGCTTGCCATAGAGCGTTTCTGGCTTGTTCAATTCTAACTCCATAACCATGTAATTTACTTCTTCTATCTAAACCTTCATTGCTACGCCCCATTAAATCACTTATTGGTTTAGTTAGAAATTGGTCTAATAAATGTGGTAATCCCATTCCTCCTGGAGCTTTATCTGGAGAATCTGGTGACCACAATTGTTGAGTGTATTGGACTCCTGCATTACGTAGTGTTGCGTCTGCATTACGCCATTCTGCTATTGCAGCACGACGTTTAGCTAATAATTCTCTATTATCAAGTTCTAATAAGATAGTATTTTCAGAAAATCTATCTCCTTCTTCACCAATTAAAGTTGCCACTCGGCCCGGTAATTGAGCTGCAAAAGTAACTTCTTTTTTTGGTATCACTGTTCCACTTAAAGTAACCGGCGGGCTTAGATCATGACTACGCACTTCATAAGTATATTCATCAGCCGCTTGTATATAATTAGTGAACAATAATGTGATAGCAAGTATTTTAATGGTTTGTTTTAACATATTCATTTTATTTTATACGTTTTAAATATTTTTTAAAATTCTATAAACACACCTCATAAAACTAGTTTGAACTTGAAAATGAGGTGTGCTTCAAGACTTAAGTTAACTAACACGTCCCATAACTGTAAAACTTTTGACAAATGGGCCAGCCATACGTGGGTCTTTAATCATGGCCGTATAATCCCCAACTTTAAATTTTAATTTACCGCTAACATAGGCTGCACCTAAACTAGCCATACCTAAACCTTTTTCAAGCCATTTATTCCAACTATCTTCTTTGGCACGTAAGTCCCAATTTAATTCTTCTCCATTATATGCACCTGCCGAAATCACTTTGCCATTTTCAATAACAACAATTCCTTTAGGGTTATCTTCACCAATAATTCCATAACCAATAGTTGAATTAAAACTAATTTTAGCTAGTGCATCAGAAAGTTCTGGTTCTTTATTCCATTCTTCCATGTATGTCTTCATCCAAGCATCTGAAAATAAATCTGCCATAAAGATATTTACCTCAAGTTGAAAATATAGATTATCTTTTGATAAGCTATCTACTCCATAAGTAGATAATTACTATATAGAGTAAAGGAAAACAGGAAAATAGTCCAGTTAAGTAGCTTAAAAACTTTATTTAACTGGCTAGTCTATAATTCAAGCCATATTTAGCTATATTAATATAATTTAAGTCCTAATTGAAAAAACTCAATATAAGTAAATGCTAATATTCTATATTAATATAATTTAATTAATTTTTATATTGTTATTTGATGGAAATTTAGTTTGTTTAGGGTAGAATTTCTTTCGGCACAGGATAAAAAATAATAATGTTGGATTTAAAGTAACCTATCATATCTATTTCCTTGTTTGTTATACTGGTTATTAGTTGCTTCTTTTTTTACCACTTCTATCAATCGTTGCAAGACATGAAGGGACGAAACCTAAAGTTGAGTAGTTTGAAATTTGCATGAGAGTTCAAAAATTTGAACAAGCTCAACTAAATCAATAGCTTGATTACAGTTTCTTTCAATTTTCCCATTATTTTTTCTTGCAAATTTAAATATCTTATTATATTATCTCATAATTTATCTTGTTTATATAATAAAATTCTTTTTTTATGAGTTTTGCAAGAGGCTCTTAAAGGATAAAAATACCAATATGAAAACCACTCTTTACGATGAGATTCCTTACACAAAGCTTATTTATCAGCAGACTCAACCCAATCATATAGCAACTACTGCCACATTATTTGGTATGCAACCACCTCCAGTTGCAACTTGTAGAATGTTGGAATTAGGTTGTGCAAGCGGTATTAATACTATTGCAATGGCTCAGGCAATTCCAAAAGGAGAATTTGTTGGAATTGATTATTCAAAAACTCAAATTGCGGAAGGTCAAGCCAATATTCAGCAATTAGGATTAAAAAATATCACTCTACAAGCAATGGATTTCAGTGATATAAATTTAGGTAAGTTTGATTATATTGTATCTCATGGAGTTTATTCATGGATATCAGCAGCTTTGCGAATTAAATTGCTGGAAATTTGTAAACAACATCTGCAACCAAATGGAGTTGTTTACATAAGTTATAACACTTATCCGGGTTGGCATACTGACCATATGTTACGTAAGATGATGTTATATCGTACTAAACATTTATCCGACCCAAAAGCAAAACTTAAACAAGCCAAAGAATTACTTGATTTTTTTATAAAAGTTAATAAGCGTAAATATGACTCTTATAGTTTATCGTTAAGAAAAGAACTCGAACATGTAAGTAAATTAAATGAAAATTATCTAGTTCATGAATATTTAGAAGAACATAATGAACCAATATTGTTTAGTGAATTTATCGAACAAGCTAAACAGAATGATTTGCAATATATAACTGATATGCGAACTCCTTTTGTTGCAACCGAAGATTTTACCTTTCAGGATTCTTTTGATTTAATTGAAACCGAACAGTATTTAGATTTTTTGCGTAACACTTCATTTCGAGAAACTTTGTTATGTAATCAAGATATTGTTTTAGATCGAAATTTGTCTCCAAATAAAATTGATAAGCTTAATATTGCAGCTCCGTTAAAACCATCTGTCAAAACTGAAGATATTAAACCAGATGAAATGCTTACTAAGTTTGCTAATTTGGCTGGCGAAACTGTTTTATCAGTGACATCGCCATTATTGAAAGCTGTATGTTTATGTTTAGGAGAAGCTTGGCCGCAAAACTTATCTTTTGATGATTTAATGCAACAGGTCAATGATTTGCTCTTTATGATGGATAAAGAAACTGTTATTTCACCTGCGGACATAGATGAAGTGAAAACTATGTTGATAGAATTTTATTTGAAAAAGATAGTAGAATTATCAGTTTATCCACCAAAATTTACTTTAAATATAAGTGAATTTCCTATTGCTAGTCCGATAGCACGTCTACAAAGCCAATATGACAAACAAGTCACTAATTTACGCTATGAAATATTTACACTTGATTTAGCCACTCGTCACATTTTGCAGCATTTAGATGGTAAACATAGTACGGTTTCATTATTAAAAATAATGCAAGAAAGCATAGATAATGGGGATTTAATTTTGTATCAAGGTGAAGACAAAAAAGAACCTATGGAGATAGATTCCGAAAAATTACAAAATTATTTAATTGATTATGTTACAAATATTTTGCAAGATTTGGCTAAAAAAGCCTATTTAGTTGGGTAATTTATAGCAATTATTAATTATGAATGGTTAATTATTAATTAAATTCTATAAAAATATCAGATTCTTGCTTAATATAACTGTGATCTATCCAATCGGGAAATGCTATATAGACTTTCAGAAAAATAAAAGCTCTCAGTTTTTACGAGTTTCCAACGGAAAAACAGTATTCTGTACTTTGAGCTTTTTTGCTGTTAGTTTATAACTTAATAATTCCACCGATTTCATCGGTGGCTATTCACATTCAACCCTTTCAGAGTTTATGAATCAATTGTCAGTTCCCGAAGAGGTAAAACCTCACTGCCATTTGTGTTAAGGGCAACCATAGACGTTTATCTTTCCAATTTCCCGAAACAACTATCAAATTGGCGAAGATATTGTTGTATAATAAAATTCTCTTTTTTTATGAGTTTTGCAAATTATTATAAACCATGCACAGCATAAATTTCCGGCACATAACGCAATTGTTCTTGATAGTCCATGCCATAACCAAAAACATATCTGTTTGGAACAGTTAGTCCAGTAAAGTCAGCTTGTTGTAGTCCCGGTCGTGAATCAAGTTGTTTTTCTACTAATACAGCAGTAAATATTTCTTTAGCTCCAGCATTTAAACAATATTTAACAATTGCTTGTAGAGTCAAGCCTTCATCTAAAATATCATCAATTATCAATATAGTTTCATCTTTTAAGCTGGTAGTTGGTTGTTTTATCCAATGTAATTCGTTGCCGGAGGTATTACCACGATAGCGAGAAGCGTGAATATAATCTATTACTAATGGTAAATTAAGCCGGGTCAACAATTGTCCTGCTAAAATTAAACCACCAATCATAACTGGTAAACACAACGGTTGTTTGTCTGCTAATTTTTGATTTATATCTGCTGCCATTTTGTCGATAGCAACTAATATTTCTTGTTCAGTATATAAATTGTCAGCTTTAGCTAAAACACTAAGTATTTCTTCGGTATTTGGTTTATCGTTCATAATTTGTTGTTTTCATATATTGGTTGGAAAAATCGTAACTTAATCATTACCCACAGATAGAATCCTGAAGAATCAGTTCGAGTAATGGGTTTTATGGCTATAGACATTCATAAAAATACATTCGTGTGAAACCTGCGAGGTTTTGGAAACCTCGTAGGTTTTTAGGTGAAATTATTTATCTAAAAAAGTACATTCATGTTTCACCTCTTCGGAATTATAGCATTTCCCGATTAAATAGATTATAGTAATACAAAATAAATAATTGATATTTTTGTATAATTTAATTAATAATTGCTATAACAATTGATTCATAAATTCTGAAAGAGTTGAATGTGAATAGCCACCGATGAAATCGGTGGAATATATTACTACCATAATTAAAACTATATGTCTTAATGGTGATGTGGCATAAATAACATCATTAAACCAAAAGAAATTATTATCATTCCAGCTATTCTGCGAACAATGATATTTTGAGATAACTTAGTTATCCATTGTGCAGCAGCTCCTATCGTAAGTAACATTGGCAAAGTTCCTAATCCAAAAGCCAACATTAATAAACCACCATCCCATGCGTTTTTTGAGGCAAATGCAAATGACAAAACAGCATAAACTAATCCACATGGCAACCAACCCCAAACTAAGCCAAGTCCTAATGCTTGCAAAGGATTTTGTACTGGTAAAAACTTTTCACCAAATGGCTTGATTTTGTTCCAAATAGATGTGCCAGCTCGTTCTAAAATAGTCAATATTTGCCACCATGCTCCAATATATAATCCTAAAGCAATCATGAATAATCCTGATATCCATTTGGCAACAGTACTTGGATTTGAGAACGGTAGCCATTGAGTAAACTGTCCTCCTAAAAAACCAACTAATATGCCAGCAACAACATAACTTGTTATACGTCCAAGATTATAACCTAATAAGTAAGGGATTAAACGTAAATAAGATTGGCGTACATTGTTTGATAAACTCATGGTTAATATACCAACAATACCGCCACACATACCAACACAATGAGTTGAACCAACTAAACCAGCAATAAAAGCTGATAATAATGTTAATGTCATATTTAATTTTAAGTTTGATATTAATAAAAAAATTGCTAGTGAACGTGCATGAAATAACTTAATCAACTTATAGGAGTTGCAAGGTCTCCTTGCAAGTTTGAAACAAGGGAACCTTGTACTCCGAAATTATTAATGTACGTCTTTTAAAGATTCTATCCTTTTTAACCATTTTTCATTAGATTGATTAATTATTCTAACAATAGCTTTAGAAGAGATAGTCGCTCCGGTTATTGCGTCCACTTCATTAGCCGCAGATTTCATACCTTTTTTAACAATAACAACTGTTGGCTCTATTGTTAGAGCTTTAAAATTAGTTTGAAAATCAGCATCTTTATAAATTTTATCTCCTAAACCAGGAGTTTCACGACTGTCTAAAACTTCCATACCAACTATCAAATGTTTAGTAGGAATATATCCATACAAAATTTGGATAGTATCTTGAAAACCGGGACCTTCTCCTTTAATAGCATAACCAATCAAGTTTTTTTCCGTATCAAAACCAGCATAAATAATTTCATTATTATTTTCTGAATCAATTGGTTGTAATTTTCCATCAATATACTGTAATTTTTGTATTTGAGTTACTTTAGGCAAAACCTTAAATACAGCTTCACGTAACATTTTAGCTTTATATGCGGTAATAGTTGGTAAAGTTGCCTCATAAATAGCAATAATTGCAATTCCTGAGATAAGTCCAGCAATAGCCAAAGTTAAAATAAGTTTTATAGGGCTTGGTTCTTGGGGGTATATTTTTATAATATCTTTTTGCATTATGAACTATTTTTTTTGTTTAAATTTATTGGTAAAAAATATTATATCATGTGAGGCTCTTGCAATACCCATTAAATGAGAGGATTATATTGCATAAATAACATAAATATGGGATTATATGACATAATACTGATAAAATGAGTTATGAATAAATTGAAAAAAACTTGTCAGGTTGTTGGTTAACAATCTTAAATAACCTATTTTCGTAAGAAGTTTCGCAGAAATTTCATGATGTCCACGGAACGTCCATATTCCGTGAACTAATCAATTTTTCAGCGAAACAGCGTATTGTTGCCCCGACACGTCCGGTCTCATCGGGCGACTTCGCACTTAAGCAGCTCCGTCCCACCGACTCTCCCATGACGTAAACGATGAGCTTGTTCAAAATTTCAAGAAATGCCGCTCCGCTATGACTATTTCTTCAAATTTTTTGAACTCTTGCACAAGTCGCAGACTAGCCGACTTTGGCTTCGCCTCTCCATGTCTCGCAGCGGAGGGATGAGTCGATTGATTACTTCGTTCAGCATGAATCCAACACATAACATGATCAAAAACATTAAATTGACTCGCATCATCACTCATGTTCTGTACTATTTATAGTGGACAGAACACATTTATTTTTAAAGTATTTTTGCTAATTTTTTTGCTTCCAAACGAATAGCTTTTCTATTATATTGGAGGAAAAAATAAGATGTGGTCTGTCCCCCTATTTTCCTATAAAATTTTGTAAAAAATGTAGCGTCCCATTTTTACTTTATTGATTCTTTTTCATTATCTTTCAGCCAATTTCCTATTTTTTTATCATATTTGATAATATGATTAATCACCCAAGCCACTACCTGACTTTGAATACGAAATGCTAAGTCCAAATGGATTCCTTTCGTTTCGTATTCATTTTTCAGATATTCAACAACTCCAATAAATTGTTCATGCTCTTTTTTATGTGTGGAATAAGCAGGATATTTGCTTTGCTCCATCAGTTTTTCTTCATCCTGAAAATGAGTCACAACATAGTCACATAAGAACGACAGGGTTTCTTCGACTTGGTCTTTCGACTTCCCGGTATTTGTCGCATCAATCAGTTTGTTGAGACGGACAATCAACTCTTGATGTTGTTTGTCAATGTATTCAATCCCAATAGAAAAACTTGACTCCCATTCTATTTTCCGGTTTAACTCCAATCGGTTTTTCAGAGGATCAACAGACAGATCAATCGCACCATCCCAGTTCGATGAGGGGGGATTTTCTCTAAGTAACAAACAATATTCAATATGATGTTTTATAGCCCGATCCTCACGATAAATATCCAGAGCTTTTTGGAAAGCGGCAAGAGCATCGTCCCATTGCTGATTTTCACGGTGGTATAAACCAGCGGTGATAATGGGTGCTGTTTTAGCTTTTAGCTCCTGTATTTCAGGAAGATCACAATTAAAAATCTCATAGATACGGGTTATCTCTGTTTTACCTTTAACCTTAACCCTGTCCAGTTCACGAAATTTAAAAGGGTTTGAATTCCCCAATAAACTAATTGTGTTATGACTGGCGATGATATTTACCCCGTATATTTTAGTCAGGCTTTCCAGACGGGAAGTCAGATTGACATTATCTCCTAAAACGGTGGAATCCATGCGCTGTTTTGATCCAACCGTACCCAAAATAACCTCACCAGTGTGAATTCCTATTCCAATGTCAATGGGAACCCTGTTCATGGCTTCTCGATACCTGTTATATTCTATCCTTATCTGATGCATTGCAATTGCAGCTAAAATGGCATCGTTTGCAGCTACTGATTCAGAATTGATTGTACGGTCAAATAAGGCCATGATCGCATCACCAATAAACTTATCTATAAACCCATTGTTTAAGTGAATAATATTGTTCATTCGATCTAAATATTGATTTAAAAACTGTAATAAGTCTTTAGGGGGCATAGTTTCTGACAAATTAGTGAAAGATCGTATATCTGAAAAAAGTATAGTGATATTTTCTATTTGAGCATTACCCAACTCAATATTTTCTATTCCGCTTGCTGCAATTCTTCTAAGAAATTGAACTGGAACAAATTTTTCAAAGGTTCTGGTCATAGAGGCAATTTTTTCTGATTCCGCCAATTGACGTATAAGAAATTTACTTGCCCTTTGAACTAACCAAAGGCTAATGGCAGTGAGAAGGATAGAAAGAAAAACAGTCATTCCTAAAACAGAAATGACGATGGTTCTAGTGGTATAATAACTGGCAAGCACCTCTTCTTCACCAATTTCAGTGGTCAAGCCAAAACCTAGTTCATCGTCCCATATCCAAGCTCCCAGCACTCTGACACCACGGTAATCACGATACCCGTATATATTCAATCCATTATTACCGGAAATTGCACTTTTAGCCATTAAGGTGAGAGGTTGCTCGGATTTGGAAAGAGAAGGTTGATGACCTTTAAGTAGATTTCCACCCGGATCGCTGATTTTCATATTAAGAACTTCTTGCTGGTTTTCTGAAATCAAACCAATTTTCCTTAGTTGATCGGGGAAACGACTTTTTGAAATTAAACGTCCCTTAAGATCAAAAGCATAGGTTTTATCACTGGAACCAATTCTGCCGCCTTGAATCAACTGTTTGAAATCACGATTAGTATCTATTCTCAGGGTCAATACCGCAATCACCAGACCGAGTTCATCTTTTACCGGGGCTGCGAAAAACATCGTTGCTGGCTTTCGATAAGAAGTTTGTGATTCTGTTTCAAGTGCAACATCCGAGCGGATAGGAAGTATAAAAACAGTTTCCCCGGAAAAAACTTTTTGCAATGAAACCGGACTTTGTTCAGCAATCAAATTGGTAGTTCCAATGTTGTTATCTCGCATGGAAGCAATACTGATATTGTCAGGAGCAATAATGAAAAAACCAATATCTCCGTGCTTACTTCGCTTGGTATCAAAGAACTCACGAAGTTTTTTAAGTGAATTGCTATTAAGAATGCTGCCTTTGCTTCTATAAAAAATCAGATGCTTTTGAACTAAATCAATCAAGTTTGGATCTTGAGCTAACCGCATGATTGCATTTTTTTTATTTTCGACCCAAATTGATAGAGATTCATGGGTGGTGTTGACGACGCTTTGCAGTGAGTTGGCGGCACTGGTTCGAGTTTGTTTTTCAATAGTCTTCAGTGCCACTTGCGTTATGATGAGAATCACAATCAGGAAAATGGAAATCATGATCGGGCCAATCCAAATGGCTTTATTAGACAGCAGTAAATTTGTGAAAAAATTGCCGAAATAACGTTTTATTACAAAAACAAAAACTCCCATAACAGTTGTAGCAACTAAAATAAACAGCAGCCCTTGTACAATAATCTCCGCAGTGATTGTTTCCAATGAAGAAGTAGAGTTATTATCTATTTGTTTTTCTTGTTTTTTGGATTGACCTATAGAAAAGGATATCCATTGCTGAAGGATATGATTTTGGTCTTCCTTGGTGATGGTGGCAATCGCCTTATTGATTATGGAAAGAGCTTCCGGCGGCCAATCATTTCGCACAGCGATATGGAGATTGCTCTTGAAAGAGGTTTTTGCTGCGATCTTGAGAGAATACATCGCATTTTGGGAGATGATGTATCCGACAACAAGCTGATCATCAATAAAAGCGTCCAGCTTTCCGTCAACGATTTGTTTCATTCCTTCAAGTGTATTCGTAACGGAAATAATCTGGAGTTCCGGATAATCTCTTTTCAATATAACTTCAACATAATAGTCTTTGACCACTCCAACCCGTTTTCCTCGAAGCTCCTTCAAGCCCTTTATCGTTTTTGCGTTTTGTTGCATAACAATGACATCGTTCAATCTTAAATAAGGTTTCGAATAGTTCACATACTTCTGCCGACCTTCGGTTAATTTAACTCCTGAATAGGCATCAGCTTGATGCATTTTCACCTGTCTAATTGTCTCCTGCCAGCTTTTTGTCGGAACCACCTCAATATTCAGTCCGCTTCGTTTCGTAATCAGCTTAAGGTAGTCGGCAATGATTCCCTCATATTCTCCGCTTTCAGAATTGATTTGTTCAAGCGGCATCCAGTTTGGTTCTATCCCAACTTTAATTTTCAAGTTATTGTCAAGCCATATCTGCTCTTTTGGAGTCAGCACCACATTTTTTTTGATGTCTCCGAACCATTTTTTCCGCAGCTTTGTTAGTTCATCAGTTGTTAAGGTGAGCATAGTTTTTTGAAGAAGCGACTGTAGCTCAGGCCAATCATTCCGGACGGCAAAATTTAATTTTACGAGTTCATCGTTATCGGTTTGGAAGTCCCCTTTCACGACCATGCCGGTTAACAGATTTTCATTCATCTGATAACGCAGTGCCTCCAACTCTCCCAGAACCGCATCTGCTTTACCAAACTGTAAAGCTTTGAGAGAAGCCAATGTATTTTTTACAGGAACACGTTTGATTGTTGGGAATTTGGTTCTCAGGATTTCATCGTAGAAAAAACCTTCCGTGTAAGCAACGCTTTTGCCAAAAAGTGATTTGATATCAGAAATCGAACTATTCTCTAATGCTACAATAACATTAGGATTCTTTGCGTAGCTTCCAGTATAAAGAAGGTGTTTTTGGCGTTCTGGAGTTTTTACAATATTGAGCATAACATCCAATTTTTTATTAAACGCTTGATTCAGAAGTTCCGCCCATTCTTCTGAAACGAATTTCACTTCAATTCCAATTCGACTGGCTAAAAGATTGATATAATCAATGGAGTACCCTGCCGGTGTTCCACCAACATTATAATTGAATGGCGGCCAGTTCAATTCGTTAGAAATCCTTATTGTTCGGTGTTTTTTTAACCATAGCTGCTCTTTTTCCGTGAAAACAATTTTATCATTTTTATTTTCTTGCTCGTGATTATCTGACCAAGAGTCCAGTGTTTCACCGTTTTTTTTGATTTCATTGAATGATCTGGCTTCGACTGAAAGAGTAAAAAAAAGAAAGACCATTAGAATGCTACTGGTTAATTTTTTATTCATTTTTTTGTTAGTTTTTTGTTTTTGATTTATGAATATAGCACAATTTTTCTTGTTTACGCTATCTTTCAATTTTCTTTTTATCGGCGGGGCTATCAACTTAAGCTGCGACAGTTTATATATCAAAGAATTACAAGGTCGCTATAGTTTAAGCAAATAATGTACCTGATTTCTTTTTGAAATTTGCTGTATTTTCTATATGTTTTAGTGGGCATAAATACAGCAACAGCAAAAAACATACCATTCATGTTTAAGTGAAAATACTGTATTTATTTATCGCAGCTTAAGTTGATAGCCATCGGCGGCAAAGCCTCCAACTGTTTTTATTACATATTTCAGCATCTTTGATTGAAGAATGTTGCATTTGTAACAAAGTTACGTTCGTCTTTTCCATTTGGCAGCTTTCTTAGGATCGTATCGCCTTCTTCTACATCATTAACAGGGTCTAGTATAACGTAGATTGCATTTATAAATCACTTACTTTTAATATATGTATAAAATTAATATTTAATTGTTCACAATATCTGAACATTTTTAAGCGTTGTTCACTTTCTGTTGCAAAACCTAATAAGACACCAACTAAAAGAACTGAATGAAATAATGGGTGTCTTATATTTTTAGAGAGCTTTGTGCTGTATGCTATCGCTAATTCCAAACAAGTTGATGAAAAACGTGAACAAGAAGAAAAAAGCCCTGATTATTGGTATCACTGGTCAAGATGGGGCGTATCTCGCTGAGTCTTTAATTAAAAAAGGTTATGAAGTACACGGCATTAAACGCCGTACTTCACTTTTTAATACTGCACGTATTGACCATCTCTACCAAGACCCACACGAGCCTGAATGTGACTTTATTTTGCATCATAGCGATATGACTGATGGCAGTAGTTTGATTCGTGTTATCCAACAAGTACAGCCAGATGAGCTTTATAATCTAGCAGCACAAAGCGATGTCGCTGTCTCGTTTCAAGAACCGGAATATACTGCCAATGTTGATGCCTTAGGGACGCTGCGTTTATTGGAAGCCATTCGCATTTTAGGCTTGGAAAAACAGACTCGTTTTTACCAAGCCTCAACTTCTGAATTATTTGGCAAAGTGAAAGAGATACCACAAAAAGAAAGCACCGCTTTTTATCCTCGCTCTCCTTATGCTGTGGCTAAGCTGTATGCTTATTGGATAGTGATTAATTACCGTGAGGCTTATGGACTGTATGCTTGTAACGGTATTTTGTTTAACCATGAAAGTCCTTTGCGCGGTGAAACTTTTGTGACCAGAAAAATAACCCGTGCTTTAGCTCGTATTAAGCTTGGTTTACAAAACTGTTTATACCTTGGCAATTTAGAAGCGAAGCGTGATTGGGGACATGCGAAAGATTATGTCGAAATGCAATGGTTGATGTTACAACAAGATGAGCCTGATGATTATGTGATTGCCACAGGTGAACAACACAGTGTCCGTGAGTTTGTTTCACTGGCAGCACAATACTTGGATATTGCGCTGGATTGGCAAGGCAGCGGTGTGGAAGAAAAAGCCTATGATCCTTGTACAGGAAAATGTATTGTTGCGGTTGATCCGCGTTATTTTCGCCTTACCGAGGCTGAAACACTGTTAGGCGACCCCAGTAAAGCCAAGCAAAAATTGGGTTGGGAGCCTAGCACGACATTTGCGCAATTGGTACAAGAAATGGCAATGGCTGATTTGCGTGAGGCAGAGCAGGAGAAATTACTCCAACAATTCAAACCGACTGATTTTACGGGGCAATGATAGATGCTTTTTTTCATTGCCTATATTGCGTTTTAATACCCGTTTGCGTATTTTTGTTTTTTAAGCCAAAAAACCAGCCTCGTTTAGCTATTATATTCTTCAGCGATTAATTCGAGTCTGGCAATTTTCAAAGCGTATTTTTACGCTGTGAAAAACGAATTTTAAACGCCATTAATAAATAGTCGGGAATCACTTTTAATACTGACATTTTAGATCGTCCATAACGGCGATTTGTCCAGGAGATAGGAATGGTGGTATAGCGGTATTGGCTGATCATGCCTTTGAGCGCGAGTTCCATCCCAATATGATAGCCTTTAGCACTGGGATTGAGGGTTTGTAAAACTTCTTTGCGATAGCCCTTAAACGAATTGGTTATATCGCTGCATGGGCTGATAAATAGCAGTTGTAAAAATTTATTTGCCAGCCAAGAGATGTTGTTTTTTAGTCCTGTTACATTTTCTACCTTTGCCCCTTGCATAAAACGGGAGCCAAACACCATGCTATATCCCTGCTTTTCTATCAAGTGAATATAGGACATGACATCATCTAATGAATCACTTAAATCGCCATTAAATGGAATAATTATCTCTCCGGTTGCCAACTGAAAGCCCACTTGTAAGGCTGTGCCATAACCTGCGGGTTGCACTCCTTTAGCCAGTATCATGTTGGGGTATTCGTGTGTCAATGTTTGTAAAATATCCCATGTACCATCGTCACTGTCATCGACAGCAATAATTTCAAATTCAATGGCTTGTTTCGATAGATAGGCATACACTGTTCTAATCGTGAGCGCAGCATAGTATTTTTCGTTTTTGAAAGGAATGATTAAGGAGGTTTTCATGGGTTTAAGCTTTATTCCTACAATAAGTATGATCAATGATATTCACATGCGGGTGTGGCACAATAAACTGACCACCGTTTTTTAAGTAGTCGGCATATTTTTCGATAAAAAAATCTAAAAAACTCCAACTGAGCAATAAATAATAATCTGGTTGAACTTGAATAGATTTTTCGGATACCACTGGAATGTGGCTGCCTGGCGTGTATTTTCCAATTTTATAGGGATTCACTTCAGTTACACATTCAATTAAACCGCTATCAATTCCATAATAATTAAGTAAGGTATTGCCTTTGAGTGGCGCACCTAAACCAAATACCCGTTGACCTTTTTGTTTAATATTTCTCAATAATTCGAGTAAACGTTGTTTATTGTGTGCCACTTGTTGGGCAAAATGTTCATACGTGGAAAATTGGTTAAGCTTGGCTTTTTTTTCTGCTGCAATCGCTTGGGCGATGTTTGGACTGCTGGAAAAATGCGCTTCTTCGCGCCCAACATACAACACAAAAGAGCCACCATGAATAGGATAAAAACCCACATCTAATAGCCGTAAACCATATTGAGAAAAAAGTTTTTCTAAAGGAGCAATCGCATGAATCATCGTGTGTTCATGATAAAAATGATCAAATTGTAACTTCTCAATAATCTCTTTTAAGTAAATACATTGGGTGCAAAATATCGTGTCTTTTTGCATCAAAATATCCAAACCTTGCACAAAACTATGAATATCATCCACATGATAAAAGACGGCCGTTGCCGTAATTAATTGTGGCTGAATATTAACATCTTGTAACTTTCTAGCACTGTGCTTATCCCAAAATGCCCTAAGTACTTTGACACCTTTTTCTTGTGCCAGTTTTTCTGTTTTTTTACAGGGATCAATCCCCAATACACGCATACCTTGATGACGAAAATTTGCCAGCAATGAGCCATCATTTGCGCCGATATCCAGCACGAGACTATTGCTAGGCATGGGAAATTTTTGCAAAATATCCCGCGTTAATCTGGCAAAATGCGCCACCACAGGTTGATTGAGACCGGTCACATAAGGGTGATTACTAAACATATTCTCAACGCTTGGAAATGATTCTAGCTGTACTTGCCAACAGCTTGTGCATACTAACATGGCGCAAGGAAAGGGATGTTCGGTATGCAATTGTTCAATAGAGGGAAAAACATTACCGTTGGGCTGTTTACCTAAATCAAGAAATTTTTGTAGATGAGGACTGCCGCAATTGATGCAGTGATTATTTTTCATGGAGGATATATCCAGTTTTCAACATACAAGCACGGGATAGCTTACATGTTGAAGACGGATAAATAAACAAATACTTAAATAGATTTACGGGGCTGTTTTTTTTGTCGAACTCCCCACACACTGATAAGCAATAAGCTAGAAATAGCGAAAATAATGCCGCCCACTGAATGAACAGAAGCCGTAACAACCGTATGTGTATGTGCCGTGGTTTCAAAGCCCACACTTTGAGTAAAAGTGCATTTAAAATATTCAGTTGGTGTAGCCGTTTTATTGGCTAAATACAGTATTTCCCCATTAGTAACGCTAAGAAGATTATCGTAGGCACCCGTTAATGCAGTTCCACAGCTTGTATCATTAGCATCTGTACACAAATGGATGCTGTGTGTATCGTAATTTGCTGGCGCACTTCCACTCGTATACCAATAACCGACACTCACTTGGCTTGTCTTACAAATACAATTATTAGCATGATTTTGTGGAAAAGCATCACAGCTAACAGCCCATGAATTTTGCGTCACAAATAATGAAGCAAAAAATACTCGGATTAAGTATTGTGTAAGCTGTTTTTTAAGCATATTGTGCTGATTTAATTGTGGAAAGGTCTGATACATTGTCATATTTTTTCTCCATTTTTTGGAAGTATAAAATGATAAGATTTAAGCAAGATCGAGTAATACGATAATCATTAACCTATTGAGCTATGATTTAATAGGTTATAAATTTCGTATTACGCTCAAAAAATTGCCTATATCTTACCGCTAAATTCTTGAATACTGTTTGCCCAGCATTCTATTTTTTTCTTTATAAGCTGAGATCAAACTGAGCTTATTCATTTTTTACGAAAGATTGTAAAACCATTGCCAGAATAACTTTTTTTATAATACCGCTGTATTAAAGCCGCTAATTCTGGAAATTCATAATTGACATCTATGCCCGACACTTTTGATTTGAATGGCGCACCTTCCTGTACTTTAATAATAAACTTAGGTTTTTTTTGCTGTAATCGTTGCATAAAATCGGCTCGCAATTGCTTGATATAATCACTTGATACATGATGATAAAATTGAATATCATAAATATAGGGGGTCGCCAGAACAGCTTTAGAAAACAACATTGCCTGAGTAATGCCAGTCGCCATTCCCAAAGATTGCACCTTGTCATGGGGTTCTAAATGTTGTTTTAGGTATTGTGTTGTTTTTGTGATTATTTCATTGGTCGCTGGCGAACTAAAAACATGAACGTCTTGATCATGCAATATGATCTGTTCATGGATGTTAGTAATATCTGTAAAATTTTTTTTAATTTGACTGATGTGTGCTATAGGTAAGTACATGATAACAATGCCTATAAACATCAATGGCGGTAATATTTTGGGATAGGGTAATTGTTTATAAGTCTTATCAGGCGGTGAGAAAAAAAGCAATGCCGCACTTAAACTGGCAAAATAGACAAAAGGCATCCAATGATAAAGCCAAAGCTTAGAACCAATCGCGGCATATAAGCTATAGACAAATGCCAGCACCAGCAATAATATCGCCCGCTTTTTAGTTTTTATTGAAGTCGCATACCTTAGGATAAAATAAAGCCCCAATATTGACGCAATCAATAATGAACCATAACCGCCAAAGCCGCTATATAAATCAAGGATATAGCGTATTCTCCCAACACTTTCTTGAAATTCAAAATTTCCAGACATTTGTGCATACAAGGGGGTATAAGATGAAAAAATCGCCCAAAAAGATGCAAGGGCATCAATTTTCCAAAGCCATAAGAATGGCAATGCCAAGGTCATCAAGCCGCCAACCAATGCAAAGCCGCCCCCAAGCATGAAAGAGAAAGCTATTTTCTTTGGTACAATTTTGCTCTCATTTTGAATCAGGCTAAAAAATATCAGCACAGGCAAACCGATCACGGCATGAGGTTTAACTAAGGCTGCCATAGCAAACAACACACCGAGTAAAAAATGAATCAAAGGGCTGGTTTGATATTTAAAAACCAAAAAAACAGCTGTTGCGATGGGTAAGATGAGAATAAAATCCCTTTGCAATGCCATGTAATTAGGGGCTATTTTTAGATAAATCAGACCAAAAAATAAACACGCAGCCAATGCCACGGTTTTACTGATGTTTTGCATAAATAACCATGTCACGCCCAAGATAAGAAGAATCCAAACGCTACTGACCAGATAATAAGCCAGATTGGAATATCCCAAAAATTTACCAATACTCATATGAAACAAGTAGGTTCCTGGCATATTGATTTCAAAAATATCTCGATACGGTACAAAACCATGTTCATTGATTAAATAAGCCACATAATGCAAAAACGCGCCATCCGTGGTCATTTGTAAACGCAAATGTAAAACCAATTCAACTAAAAAAATCACCGCTAAAAAAACGATGAAAATAGATTTGAACCCCACTGTAAAGGGAGGAAGCCATTTGGTTAAGCTACGGTTTTTCATTATTATTTTCTATTTTTGATTAAATGCAGATTATGCTGCAAAGTGTTGGGAATGCATTGTAATTTTGCATAGGTGGCTGAACCATCTAGTCGCACGACAGGTGGTCTAATATCCTGGCTAAAATCCAAGTCCACAGCCTGAATATAAGCCTGTTCCAAAGCCAATATCTGCGCTATCTCACAAGCATATTGATAACGCGATAACGCCTCTAAACCAACACAATGAAAAATACCACGATGCTGATACTGAATAATGTTATCAACCATCATTAGCACATCCTCAATCCACGTTGGGCAATTAATCAAATTAGCAAATGCCATAAAAGTTCGCTTTAATGTTAGACTATGCTGTAATAAATGAATAAAATCACCACTAAAACCATAGAGCTGTGCCGTTCTTATAATGGCATAATGAGACAGCTTTTCTTGAATCAAACGCTCACAGGCAGCTTTATCCCTGCCATATTGCGTACTAGGACAAAGAATATCGGTTTCAGCCCACAATTTATCGTATTTGCCAAAAACATAATCAGAAGAAAAATAGATAAAAAATACATCTAAACCTACACAAGCATGAACCAAGTTTTCTGTCGCGCTATAGTTAGTCTGACGCGCTTTTTTTTCATGTTGCTGACAAAAAACCAAATCTTTTATCGCTGCGGTATGAATGATTAATTCAGGCATTTGTTGTTTTATGAATCTCCTTACAACCGCTTTCTGCCTTAAATCAAGCGCAACCACCTTATCTGAGCTGATGAGATCGACAGCGATGATATAGTGTCCACGATAAGAAAGGTAGCGATGTAAGGCTTTGCCAACCACCCCAGCCGCCCCTGTGATTAAGATACGCATATTCAGCAAAAGCTATAAAATAAGCCCTGTGATTGGTTGTGAAAAAAGTCACATAAATCATTTTTTACTTGGTAACTATATTAAGAAGGTTTCAAAGAGGATATTTCTATCAGAGATTTTAAATTGATGCTGGAAAATAAATTGGTAAGCAAGTCTATAAATAAGGTAAAATGTTTATTTCTTGCAATATTAGAATTAATCTTATGCAAACTACCCGAATTAGCTTTTTAGAACGCTTAGTTGATGGCGACGAATGTACATGGCGAGATTTTGATGCTATTTATAAACCGTTGTTGCGTCATTGGCTGAAAAATAATGCACTAAGCCATGCTGATATAGAAGATTTAATTCAAGAAGTCATGGTATTTGTTGCAGAGCGTTTGCGAGATTTCAAACATAACACCCGCACTGGCGCATTTCGTAAATGGTTGCGTATCATCACGGTAAATATTTCACGAAATTATCTACGTAAAATTCAATGCGACAATCGCAACAGTCCTGCTCTGGTGGATTTGCAAGTTACACTGGAACAACTAGAAGATCCGAACAGCAGCGTTAGCATAGCATTTGAACGGGATTATCAAAAAGCCTTATTGCATCGAATGTTACGCCGTTCTGCCAATGCATTTACACCTGAAACCATGAATATTTTTCATCACTACGTACTAGAAGGGGCGGATGTGGTAGAAACGGCTACTGCCTATAATGTCTCCAAAGCCGCTGTTTACATCGCAAAATCGCGGGTTTTGAAAAAATTACGCGAAGAATGGAATGATCAATTCGAGGCATTCGAGTGATGCAACATCCTGCCTTAAGTGAACTCAAACAATTTATCGATGGCAAGCTTGATAACCAGCCTAGCGAACAGATTGCCTTCCATCTGGAAAGTTGCCCTCATTGTGTGACCCAACTCGATAACTTGCCCATTGATGATCCATTAACCAATGAATTGCGACACTATGGTCCTTTACCAGAAGAGCTTGATACTAAACTGCGTAATAAAAAAATCGGTGGCTACATCTTACTAGAAGAACTCGGGCGAGGCGGTATGGGCATTGTTTACCGTGCCTATGATGAACAATTAAATCGCGATATCGCATTAAAAATTATTCCCGCAGGTGAATACGCTGACCCAGAACAGCGGCTACGCTTACGAAAGGAAGCAGAAACCATTGCAGCACTGCAACACCCTGGCATCGTCCAAATTTACAGTGTAGGCGAACAAGATGAAGTGATGTATATCGCCTTAGAACTACTACATCCTGGCGGCTTGGGGACATTTAGCGGAAAACGGGAAGCACGGTGGTGCGCGACACTGCTTAAACAACTCGGAGAAACACTACATTACGCACATCAATCTGGTTTTATCCACCGTGATATCAAACCAGACAATATTCTTCTCGCCCCATCCGATGATTCTATTCAACCCTGGTCAGTATTAGAAAAAATCAACAACTATGACAACTATACAGTACCTAGGCTAAAAATAATCGATTTTGGATTATCTAAAAGTCTTGATGAAGATAGCTATCTAACTCGTGCGGGTGTGCTGGTCGGCACACCTGATTACATGGCACCTGAACAAATTCCCGATAGTGGTAAACCCGTGGGAGTCGGCGTAGATATTTACGCGCTAGGGGCGATCTTATATGAATTACTGACCAATCACCATGTTTTCGAAGCTGATAACATCGCAAAAAAAACTAAAATGTTACGTGATGATGAACCCTTGTCACCACGTTATTTTAACCCCAAAATTCCCAAAGACTTAGAAACCATTTGTCTCAAATGTCTACGCAAACAACCAGAACAGCGATATAGTTCGGCACGAGACTTGGCAGAAGATTTAGATTTATTCTTACGTGGCGAACCTGTTCATGCACGAGCATTAAATTTTTGGCAAAAATTATTTATTAAAGCACGCCGTACTCCTATTTTTTCCTCACATCTCGCCAGTATCACTGTTCTATACACGATGCATCTGTTTGCCATGTGGATACTACAAGAACCGACTCATATTAAATGGCATCCATATTTAAATATAGTGTTCATAATCTGGTTAAGCGCACTGATTATCATACAACGAATTTACCAACATCGTCGCCTGCATGAATTAGGAGAATATCTCTATGTAATATTACCGATGCTGTTGATACATGTTGAAAATTTAATGAATATTGGTCCAGCATACAATATGCCTAGCTTATTATTACTGAGCATATTGGGAGCTGTATTAATTCGTCCTCATCCAAGCATGGTAAGGTTTGCAACCATCACCGCTCAAATATCATTTACACTATTTGCACTCACAAGCAATGCGATTGAACGTATACCCTTCTCTACTGAACGTATTTTACTATTCAATTTACTTATTTTGCTAACAGGTATCATTACCTACTTGCTATTGTCACAGATGGAATCCCGTCAACGACGTTGAGGAAAGCTCGTAGGGTGTATAAACGGAGTGTCATACACCAAATTTATAAATGTCCAACCAACAATGGTGGATGATACTTTGCTTATACCACCCTAGTGTGTCCTGAAGAAAAGTGCAAACTTTTCATGCTGTATTAATGATGAGAGTTGGTCTCTCGGTTTCGGCAACCAGATGTTGAAATCAACTCGTAAGGTGTATAAGCAATAGCGTCATACACCAAAATAACTAATATTTAACCGCTTTTAGATGTTAATACAAACTCACTATAAACCAATTCTAAATTTGAGAAAAATATTATGAATCCTAATTTAGCAATAAATTTTAATCAACTTTTAAATAAAACTAAAACAAATGATTTGACTCAATAAGACATTACTGCTGAAGTAGAAGCAGTTAGGAAAAAAAGTTAAAATATTGTTTAGTGAAGAACTTTTTGATGAACTTATTAGTGATTCTGCCACGATTTAAATCAAAATGAATACCGCAGAGCGGTATGGTAGGCATTCCCAACGAGGACGTTGGGAACGAGTTGATATTTGACAAACTGATTAGTTCAAACTACTGACAAGACTCACAACTATCATCATCTAAATTACAAACCTGTGGCTTAATTGAATTGTTAATCGTACTCTTAGCTACCCGTGTTGCACCCATCGCACGCATGTAGTAAGTTGTTTTTAAACCCTTAGTCCAAGCAAATTTATACAAACTATCCAACTTACGGCCAGAAGGCTCTAAAATATACAAATTAAGCGATTGAGCTTGATCAATCCATTTTTGTCTTCGAGAAGCAGCTTCTATTAACCATTTAGGTTCAATTTCAAATGCAGTGGCATACAAATCCTTCAATTCACCCGGAACACGGTCAATCGTTTCAATCCGACCATCACAATATTTCAAATCATTAATCATCACCTCATCCCACAGATTTAACTCCTTCAAATCTCGAACTAAATATGGATTAATAATCGTAAACTCACCTGATAAATTAGATTTAATAAACAAATTCTGATACAAAGGCTCAATGGATTGAGTAACTCCGCAAATGCTGGAAATAGTTGCTGTTGGAGCTATAGCCATAGTATTAGAATTACGCATTCCCTTCTTAACTCGTTCTCGTAAACTATCCCAATCCAAAGTAGAAGAAGTATCCATATCTAAATAACCACCACGTTCCACAGATAACTTCTTAATACTATCAATTGGTAATATACCTTGACTCCACAATGAACCAACGAAACTGGAATAAGAACCTCGTTCCTGTGCTAAATCAGCCGAAGCAGAAATGGCATAATAACTAATAACCTCTTGTGCATAATCAGCAAATTGAACCGCTTCTTCACTACCATAAGGAATTTTCAACTTATACAACGCATCTTGAAAACCCATAACCCCCAAACCAACTGCTCGATGACGCAAATTAGCTGTCCGTGCATCAGGAATTGCATAGTAATTGATGTTGATAACATTATCTAACGCCCGTATCGCAGTATTCACAGTAGTTTGCAGCTTTTCAATATCTAATTTACCATCTATTATATGAGCCGGTAAATTGACAGAACTCAAATTACAAACTGCAACTTCTTCAGCAGCTTTAGTATTTAAAGTGATCTCGGTACAAAGATTAGAACTATTAACCACTCCAACATGTTGTTGTGGACTACGAATATTACAAGGGTCTTTAAATGTTAGCCAAGGATGACCAGTTTCAAACAGCATAGTCAACATTTTACGCCATAGTTCAACTGCCGATACTTGTTTCCAAATCTTAAGCTTGCCTTGTTGAGCTGCTAGTTCATATTGTTCATAAGCTTGTTTAAATTTCTTACCATATAATTCATGTAAATCAGCTACTTCTTCCGGAGAGAATAACGTCCATTGGCCGTTTTCATGGACCCGTTGCATAAATAAATCAGGTATCCAATTAGCAATTGATAAGTCATGAGTACGCCGCCGCTCATCACCAGTATTTTTGCGAAGTTCTAAAAACTCTTCAATATCTATATGCCAAGTTTCTAAATAGGCACAGCCCGATCCTCTTCTCTTTCCACCTTGATTGCAAGCTAATAATGTATCATTAAACACTTTCAAGAATGGAACAACACCTTGAGATTTACCATTAGTTCCTTTAATATGCGATCCCATACCACGAACTGGAGTCCAATCATTGCCTAATCCACCAGCAAATTTTGATAGTAAGGCATTATCTTTGATAGCTCCAAAAATACCATCTAAATCATCTGGGACAGTGGCCAAATAACAACTTGATAATTGAGGTCGTTGAGTTCCAGCGTTAAACAATGTAGGTGTGCTGGTCATGAAATCAAATTGAGATAAAGCATGATAAAATTCTATAGCACGTTCTTCACGGTTATCCTCATTAAGAGATAATCCCATTGCTACACGCATAAACATTGCTTGTGGCAATTCAAATCTATAATTATCCCAATGCAATAAATATCTGTCGTATAATGTTTGTAATCCTAGATAAGTAAATTGCAAATCACGTTCTACAACAATTGCTTTGCCTAATTTATCCAAGTCAAATTTAGCTAATTCAGGGTCTAATAATTCATGTTTAATCCCATATTGTAAATAAATTTTGAAATAACTAGGGTAATAATAAACCATATCTTTAGCTGAAACTTGATTTGGTCTAAAATCTACAAAATTTAATGCTTCAGAACGTAATTGTTCAAGTAATAATCTAGCAGCCACATAAGTATAATTTGGTTCTTTTTCAATCAAAGTGCGAGTAGTCATTACTAACACATGATTAATATCTCGTTTTGAAATACCATCAAATATATTTTTTAAACTTTCCTCAATAATTAAACTTGGTTCAACATCAGTTAAATTAATACATGCTGTTATCACTTGAGTACGTAATAAATCTTCACTTAGCGGATAACTATGACCTTTTTCATCTACTACATTTAAGGTATTCTTTTCATGTTTCTCAGCTCTTATATGAGCATGTTCTTCTCGATAAATAACATAAGCTCGAGCAATTTTATGGTAGCCAGCCCGCATTAATGCCAATTCAGCTTGATCTTGAATATCCTCAATATGCACCGTACCTTCTTCATGCAAACGTCTAGATATACCTTTAATAACTTGTTGGGTAAGTAAAATAACGGAATCTTGAATTCTAGTTGAATTAGTTGCCGAATCTCCTTCTACTGCTAAAAATGCTCTAGTAAGGGCTACGATAATTCGTTGAACATCAAAGGTAGTTAATTGGTTATTGCGTCTTATTACGTGATATTGATCTAACTTGGCAAAATTTCCATCAATTATGGCTTTTTCTAATGCCGGACTTAGTGAATTTTCAAGCACAGATTTTGTAAATTTCTCAGGTTTCATTTTTTATAATTAAGATTGGTTTATTATTAATAATACCTGAGAAATGGAAAATAACCAAATAAATAATATATTGATTTTAAATGAAAAAATTCTAATGAGTTGTTAGTGCTGGTATATTTTTTTTTTCTATCAATCACAATAATAAATATATAGATTGATACTTAAAATAGTTTTTCAGATGATAAGTTCACAACAAAAATTAAAGGCTCTTTGGTAGTTTGCGTTAAATATAACGTATTTATTATTACAGCGTATAATTTTCTGTCCGAGGTATCCAAAAATATGCGTTGGAAAAGATGTCCAACATTAATAATACCAAAGCAACATCTTTTTATAACTTTGATTGTAATTATTAAATCCTTCAACAAAACCACTTGAGTGTCGAGCAATGAAATAATTCACAATATCTTCCAAATGAGACTTCAATGTTGAAAGGAATCTGTCATAACAAACCAAACAGCTATTTTCAACTTGAACTATCCAGTTTTTATTCTACGTTTTCCAGCACTTCTGGATGTTTTGGAGTCAAAAATTTTGGTCAAATTATTCTGAAACATATAGGCAATTTCCAATGAAGTTGAGTATTTAAATAGTGCAATGTAAACAATGCTTTATCTTTTTCATCAAGGTCTTTCTTTCTCAAAACCCACATTGTACCTTTCAATTTGGCATATTTTGGATAATTCTTTTTTCAAACGTTTAAGTTCTTGTATACGCTACGTTATCAAGATATTTCCTGTATAATTTTGCCACATGAAATCTGTCAATAACAATCCTTGTACGCTTTCCAAAAACCTCTTTGGCTGCATTAAATAACAATCATCATACATATCAGAACAAACTGATTTATCGGTTTTTCTCTACATTCCTGTAGTGTTAAACCTACTAAATTTTTGAAACCTAATAGGTTTTTTGAAGCTATCACTACTTTCTATAGGATTACCGAAATTGAAATCGTAGAAAATTCCGTTAAATAGGCATTAATTAGTACAGCGAAAGGCCGTTTTAAATGAATACCGCAGAGCGGTATGGTAGGCATTCCCAACGAGACGTTGGGAACGAGGGAATTACTTAAATACTTGTGTGTATAACAATGAGACGAGAATCCTCAAAGCCAACGCATCATTCCCATTCCATGTGTATGAGATAACAACTCATGATAAGGTGCAACACGGATTCGATAACTTAATCCACCACATAAATCCGGTTTAAAAGTTAGTTTATACAAATGCTCACCGTTATCAAGATAATGCTCTGGAACAAAATCATAATAAACCATACCATCCTTACGTTCATCCCAAATACTTTGTAAATCATGTTGAGTTGGCACTACAATTTCTGGATGGTAAACTTGACGCGATAACAACAGCTCAACTTTCAAATCCTGCGGTTGTAAATTATTCAAATTAACTGCAACTTGAATAGTTATTACTTCTCCATAAGTAAATAATTTATCTTGTGGTTCAGTTACTTGACGTATATGAACTCCATTCCAATGATTTCTTATATGAGCTTTCCATTCTGCCAATTCTCTGGCTTTATTATAATTATCCTCACTTAAACGCTGCCCTTGTTTCTTAGCTGGCAAATATAAATTATCCAGATAATCATTAAGCATTCGAGTTGTGTTGAACTGTGGTAAAACTGTTGTCATAGAACGTTTGGATTTTTTTACCCAACCTTCTGAATAACCATATTTACCCTGTTCGTAATACAATGGAATTACTTCATCTTGCAACAATTCATACAAAGTACGAGCATCATCTCGATCTCGTTGACCAGTGTCATTTTCATTTGGAGAAGGTTTGATCGCCCAACCATTTTCACCATCATAACTTTCTGGCCACCAACCATCTAACACACTCAGATTAATACCACCATTAAGAGCCACTTTCATGCCAGAAGTACCACTTGCTTCTTCTGGATAAACTGGATTATTCAACCATACATCAACTCCAGAAACTAAGCGGCGTGACAATGCCAAATCATAACCCTGCATAACTATGATTTTGCCAATAAAATCTGGTTCACAACTCAGTCGATAAATATGTCTAAGTAAGTCCTGACCCGGAACATCAGCCGGATGAGCTTTACCAGCAAATATAAATAATACTGGTCGATCAGAATCACTTAAAATAACACGCAATCTATCTATATCATTGAGCAATAAATTGGCTCGTTTATAAGTTGCAAATCTACGAGCAAAACCAATTGTTAAAATATTAGGATTATTCGGATCAATATATTTAAGTAAGCGTTCTAAATGAGTTTCCGAAATTTGATGCGGCAAATGTTGAGCTATCACCATATCACGCACCACTTCTAACATCCGTGATTTGGTTTTCTGTTTAATACTCCAAAACTGTTGATCTGGTAGATTATTTATACGTTGCCAAAAGTTTTTATCACATAAATGATTCTGCCAATGCCCACCCAATACATCATTAAACAGTTCTATCCAACCTCTAGCCAACATGGAAGATACATGGACTCCATTAGTGACATAACTCATGGGATTTTCATTCGGAGCCAACTCTGGCCAAAATTTAGCACAAATTTCAGAAGAAATCTTACCATGAATTTTACTGACACCATTCATATTACGCGAGCCTTGAATTGCCAAAGTGGTCATATTAAAATTCGGGTGATCATTTGGTAAACAGCCTAAAGCAAGAAAGGTATCTTTAGATAATTTTAACTCTTCTTCACAAAAAGAACCTAGATAATTCATCATCAGGTCTTGTGGAAAATGATCATGTCCGGCTGGTACTGGAGTATGAGTGGTAAATACAACATTGGCAGCAACAGCTTCTAATGCTGTTTCATAGCTTTGTCCATTAGCTATCAATTCTCGCATTCTTTCTAAAATTAAAAACGCTGCATGACCTTCATTTATATGCCAAATATTGGGTTGCAAACCAAGCTTTCTTAATAGACGGGTTCCGCCAATACCCAAGATAATTTCTTGCTTAATACGGGTATGTTCATCACCGCCATATAGTTGTCGAGTTATATTGCGATCATCTTCGTTATTCTGTGATAAATTGGTATCTAGCAAATATAAGCTTATATGACCAATTCTAGCTAACCAAACTCTAGATAAAACTTGAGTAGCACCTATTTTAACTTCGATAAGTATTTCATTACCAGATTCGTCTAACACTGGTGTTACTGGTAAATGTTCTGGTTCATTATTACTCAAGCTGGCGATTTGATTACCTTCGGCATCTATACGCTGAGTAAAATAACCTTGATGATAAAATAATCCAATAGCTACAAATGGTAAACATATGTCACTAGCTGTTTTACAGTGATCACCGGCTAAAATACCTAAACCACCTGAATAAACTGGTAAGCTTTCATGGAATCCGTATTCAGCACAGAAATAAGCAACTAAGTCATCCTCTGCTAATTGAGTTCCGCCATCTTGTCTACTTTTATTATTATGGTAGTCATAATAGCTTGTTAAAACTTGTTGGTATGCCTGTAAATATGATGGGTCTTCAGCAGCTTTGTGTAAACTCCTTTGATCGACATTACGTAGAAACAGTTTGGGATTATGTTTCACTCGAGTCCACAATTCACGATCAAGACGTTGAAACAATTGCCGAGCTGGCATATTCCAGCTATACCATAAATTATTGGCTAATTCTTCTAATTGTTTCAGGGATTCGGGTAAGATGGGTGTTACTTCAAGATTAAATTCTTGTGCTGACATTTTTCTTCCAATTAATAAAAAGTGAATAACACTAGAACTTAATATTATATAAGAAAATATGAGGTATGTACAGCTTAAAAAAATCTCTTATTAATTAAGTAATAAGCTGTTATCAGGTTGAAAAATATATAGAATTTATGAAAATAATAAACTGAAGTATATTCATTATTTAAGCTGTTGAATAAAGTAGTGACAATTCCAAAAAACCTACTAGGTTTCAAAGACCTAGTAGGTTTAATACTACTATTGCAGGATTACCAAATCCTAAACATAACTTATTCAGTGATAGTAACTTCCAAAGTATCTATACTATATACCACCGTTCCGTCAACTAAACGATATCCAATATAAAAATTAGATATTCCAATATTATCCAACTGTCCAGAATATATCTGTACATCTAAAGGTGTAGCTGGAGCTTCAACAGTTTGAATTGACAACAAACTTTTCATGTCTTCATCCCAAGGTATAAAATCACCATAAGAATCTAACATAAAATAATGCAAAGCATTGTCATCTGATACTCTAGCTATCACTACTGCTATATCAATCATTTGTCCAACGTGAGCTACTTCAACCTCTATACGCCCACGAATATCCATGTTATCAGAAGATGCTAATACTATATTTTGTTCAAAACTTCCGTCATTAACAGCGATTCCATAACCAAAGGAAGCTTTTGAAATGACAGTTTCACCTAGGTTATTAATATTTATTGCTGTATTAAGCGAAGGAAGATTTACTTCTTCACCAGTAGCAGGAAGTTCACCGTCAGTGGTTTCATCTGTTGTACCATCATCAGTGGCAGGAAGCTCACCGTCAGTGGTTTCATCTGTTGTACCATCATCAGTGGCAGGAAGTTCACCATCAGTAGTTTCACCTGCTGTGCCATCATCAGTGGTTTCACCTGCTGTACCATCATCAGTGGCAGGAAGTTCACCATCAGTGGTTTCATCTGTTGTACCATCACCAGTGGCAGGAAGCTCAGTATCAGTATTTTCACCTAAACTTGTTAAATCGGCAAATTGTACACCTTGTCCAAAATTAACTCCTGTTAAGTTTTTACGTTCACTACTATCTACAATAACGCATGACAGATCACTACCAGAATTAATAGTAATATTTTGTAATTTAGCTGGATTTTCACAATCGCCTTGAATATCACCAGTTAAAGTACCGCCAATAATATGAGTACCTACTGCTAATGTAACATCTTTAAAAAATCCGCCTACTTCACTATTATTATAAATAGTACCTGATAATGTACCACCAATAATAGAAGCTCCGACAAATTCAAAGTTAGCTAATGTACCGTCATTTTCAATATAACCAGTTAGTTTACCGCCATCTACTAAAGCATCAGTTTTATTTGCAAAATTAGACAAAACTCCTTTATTAGTGATAGTACCAGCTAACTTTCCACCAGCTACATTTGCTGAAGTTGTAAAAGTAACGTCTTTAAGTACTCCGCCATTATTACATAAACCAGAAATTATAGGGCCAGAGCATCTACTAAAACCAACTTGAGACATAGAATCTGATTGTGAAGCTGTATCGTCATCATCTGGAGTTGTTGTATCGTCACCGTCTGGAGTTGTTGTATCATCACCGTCTGGAGTCGTTGTATCGTCACCGTCTGGAGTCGTTGTATCATCACCATCTGGAGTTGTTGTATCGTCACCGTCTGGAGTCGTTGTATCGTCACCGTCTGGAGTCGTTGTATCGTCACCGTCTGGAGTTGTTGTATCGTCACCGTCTGGAGACGTTGTATCATCACCATCTGGAGTTCCATTCCAATCAGGGTCTTTATTATTAAGGAAATTAATTAATTCCTCATTGGAAGTAGTTAGTTGATTGTTACTTATATTTAATCCATTAACTGTATCAGTTGCATCTTCACTATTTTTAAATAATTTAGTTAAATTACTCAAAGAAACAGGAATTTCACCAGTCAATTGATTGTTGTACAAATAAAACCCGGTTAATTGAGTTAAATTTCCCAATTCGCTAGGTATAGAACCATCCAGTAGGTTATTGCTCAAGTAAAGTCCAGTTAATTCGGTTAAATTTCCTAACTCACTTGGTATAGAACCAGTTAATTTATTATTACTTAAACCAAGATTATGTAATTGAACTAAATTTCCTAACTCACTTGGTATAGAACCGCTCAATTGATTACCACTCAAATATAAGTCTGTCAATTGAGTTAAATTTCCTAACTCGCTAGGTATAGAACCACTTAGCTGATTATTACTCAATCGTAATTGTTTCAACTCGGTTAAATTTCCCAATTCACTTGGAATAGTTCCAACCAATTCCATCAAAAATCTATCGATCCATACTACATTTCCTTCATCACTACATATAACACCCTTCCAACTACAAGGTGTATCTGTTACGTTCCAATCATTGGTTGAACTATCATCCCAATTTGGGCCATCGGTATTATTATAAAGTGCAACCAATGCTTCACATTCTACTTGTGGAATTCCAGTTATTGCAGTGCAATCTGTCGCTGCTTGAACACTAGGAAGCCAAAGTGAACCTAAAACAATACTTAGTATTAATAGAGGCGAATAACATTGCCTAACTAATACATTTTGAACATTCGAGAATCTAATCATAGTTCAAATAACTCCAGTTAATGAAATTAAAAAATTATTGTGAATATTAAGAGGTAAAAA